>DIXX01000059.1:0-4771 GCA_002428805.1 Cetobacterium sp. UBA6069 | reverse complement strand
GGGGCTATGAATCAAAGTGAAGATAGAAAAGAAAAGTGGGTCTTCAGTTTGCCTCTTTATGATGACTTTGTTTATATAGCATCTTCTAGTAAAGATAAGTTTGATCCTAACAATGTTAAATCTTTAGAGGAAAAAAATATATATGTTACAAAGGGTAGTATATATAAAGATAGCTTAATAAAATTTTTAGAAAGTAAAAATTTAACCGTGAATATAATAGAAGTTGACGATAGTTATCGAATGAAAGATGAAATATATCTAACTTCAAAATATAATATAACAGGTTGGGAATCAAAAGTTAAAGTGGGATATGTCTCTGACACATCAATCTCTTTAAGAAAGGATTTAAAAGATTTAAGTCTTATTATAAACAACGCTCTTTTAGAGAGATATCAAACTAAAATTAGAGTGTATTTAGAAAAAAGAGAGAACTATCTATTTAAAAATAATTTTTTAAATTATCTAACAGAGAGTGAAAAAAATTATTTGAAAAAACTAAGCGTTATAAATATTGGTTTAGCAGAAAGCAGACCTTTAAACTACTATTCTCAAAGTTTAAATAGATATATTGGAGTTGCTCCATTTCTTTTAGAAAAGATAGCTAAAAAATTAGATTTAAAATTGAGGATAATAAAACCTAAAAATGATAATTGGGAGATTTTATATGAAAAACTTTTAAATAGAGAGATTAAAGTACTTCCATACTTAGCAACTAAGAAAAATGAAAATATTGTATTTACAAATACTATCTATGAGCCAATTTTATATAGAATATCTAATTTTGATAAAACTAATCTTAAAGTTGGGGTTGTAAGAGGCTCTGTGGAAGATTATTTTGGTAACGAAGTCTACGGTGACGTTGATATAAAAGTTTATAACGATGAGGATAGTTTAGAAGAGGCTTTAAACAGTAGAGAGGTAAGTACAATCTTACTCTTTGATATAAATAAGATTGATACAAGTAAGTTTAAAGTAGATGAACTTTTAAGAGTGCCTATCGCCTTGGCTGTTAACAAAGAAGATGTAATTTTGAGAGATATTTTAAATAAATTTATTTCAAATAGCTTGACTTTAGAGAAAATTATTGAGGACGCTGATGTAATTAAAAAGCAAGAAGCTTTTAATAAGTATCAAAAGTTTCAAGTAACAAATAGAATTTTATATATCTTATTAACAATATCAGGTTTATTTGGTATAGCCTTAATCTATAAGATACTTTCAAATTATAAATTGACAAGAGAGTTGAAAAAAGATTTGATAACAGGAGTACCTAATAGAATGGAATTTTTAAATTTTATTTCTAAAAAGAAAAACTTAAAGGGTTATGCAATAAATATGGATATTGATAACTTCAAAGAGATAAATGATAAATATGGTCAAGTAACAGGAGATTATATTTTAAAATCTGTTGGGCAGTGTTTAAAAAGAATATTTGAGAATCAGGATATATTTAGAGTTTCAGGTGATGAGTTTGATGTATTTGTTCAAGAGGAGTTTATAATTGAAAGATTAAACTCTTTAAAAGTTGAGCTAAAAGCTTTGAGGTTAGCTTATCAACTTGAGTTGAGTATAGGTTACTATAAGAAAAATATAGATGAAGAGTTAGAGGATGCATTTAAATATGCACATATGGCTATGGAAGAAGCTAAAAAAGTAAATGAAACTTATTATGTTGAGGCAACAGAAGAACTTTTAAAAAGAAAGAGAAGAGAGTATTCAATAAAATCACTTTTAAGAAATAAAAATTTATCAGGTCTTTATGCAGTTTATCAACCGAAGTTTAATATAAAAACTAAAAAAGTTATAGGTGGCGAGAGCTTAGCTAGATGGTCAGATGATAAATTAGGGTTTATTTCCCCAGCTGAGTTTATTCCGATAGCTGAGGATATAAATCTAATTCATTTAGTGGATTATAAAATAGCAGATGAAACGATAAAATTTATTAAGGATTTAAAAGAGAATAATCTAGTTGATGATGATTTCAAACTATCTTTTAATCTTTCAATGAAAACTTTAGAGAGATCAGATGTGGTCCGAAAAATAAAAGAGTTTTTAGAGAAAAACAATGTTTCTGGAAAATGGTTAGAACTAGAGATAACAGAGTCAATATTCTCAACTAATTTAAAAACAACTCTTTTAAAAATTGATGAGTTGAAAAAATTAGGACTCTCTTTAGCTATGGATGACTTTACAGCAGGTCATTCAACAGTTAGTTTATTACCACTTTTACCTTTAGAGGTTGTAAAATTTGATAAAGGAATATTAGATGCTATTGGAACAAAAGATAACTTGGTAGCTTCAAATATCTATAGTGCACTTATAGGTCTTGTAAAAGATTTAAATGTTACTATAGTAGCAGAGGGAATTGAAACAGAAGCACAACTGCTTTTCTTAGATAACTCAAATGTAAAAGTAGGCCAGGGCTATATTTTTAGTAAACCAATAACAAAAGATGAATTTAAAAAGAAATTATAATATTTTTTAGAAAAAGGTTATATTAGTTATAGCCTTTTTTTTGTCCTAAAAATCAACTTAAAGTTCAAGAAGGATTTACTTTTTGTAAAAGTATGCTATACTAACAATGAACAAAAAACAAAGTAGTGTAAAAATAACGGAGGTGTTCACATGAAGCTGTCTAGCTATTTATCGGAGAAGGTAATTATTCCAAACATTAAAGGGAGTAATATAAATGAGTTGGTAGAGAATATGTTGAATCAATTAGCTGAAAATAATAAGGGATTAAAACTAGAAAAAGAGATTATAAAAAAAGCTGTTTTAAAAAGAGAGGAAGAGGCTTCAACATATTTAGGTTATGGAGTAGCTATTCCACATGCTAGGTTAGAGCACTACGATGATATATTAGTAGCAATTGGTTTTCCAGAAAAGCCTATTAAAGTAAAAACTTTAGATAATAAAGAAGAGGATTTAAAAATCGTTATTCTTGTAATTGCAGATGTGTTAAAAAGTAAAAAAATATTAAAAATAATGTCAGGAATCTCTAAGTTAGCTATAAAAAATAGAGATGTTTTAGATAAAATAATAGCAGGAAAGGATCCTGTTGGAACAATAAAGATATTAAAAGATGCAAATATAGAGATTGATCATAACATCACAGCAGAAGATCTTATGACAAACGTACCTGGACCTGCAAGTGTAACTAACACACTTGAAGATATAGCAAAAAGAATCATTATGGAGAGAGTAAGCGGAATCCCTGTGGTAGATAAAAATAATAAATTTTTAGGAGAGATAACAGAAAGAGAGCTTATAGCATTTGGAATGCCAAAATATACAACGATTCTAAATGATTTAAACTTTATGACTGTTGGAGAACCTTTTGAGAATTACCTAATAAATGAGAAAACGACTACGATACAAGAACTTTATAGACAGGATGGAGTTGTTACAGTGGATAAAGAGGCTTCTTTAATGGAGGTTTCATATCTATTTATGAATCGTGGAGTTACTAGAATATATGTTATTGAAAATGGAGAATATCTTGGAATTATTCTAAGATCAGATATTATAAGAAAAATATTACATATATAAAAGGAAGTGAGTTTATGTTAAGCTTAGTATTAGGACTCTCTATATTTATTGCAGTATTCTATTGCATAATAACAGAGAAGGTCCCTGGGGCATGGGCTACTATGATTGGTGGTTTGGCTATGTCTATGGTTGGATTATTTAATGAAGAGGAAGCACTACATGCAGTAGCAAGTAGATTAGAAATTTTATTCCTACTGATTGGTATGATGATAATGGTTCATTTGATATCAGAAACTGGTGTTTTCCAATGGTTTGCAATTACGTTAGCTAAATTTGTTAGGGGAGAACCATTCCTGCTGATTGTATTTTTAGCAATAGTAACTGCTGTGTGTTCGGCGTTTTTAGATAACGTTACAACAATATTACTTATGGCACCGATATCTATACTGCTTGCAGGGGAGTTAAAGTTAAATCCATTCCCATTTGTAATAACAGAGATAATGGCGGCAAATATTGGTGGAAATGCAACGTTAATTGGAGATCCAACTCAACTGATAATTGGACATGAAAGTGGACTTGGATTTAATGAGTTTCTATTCAATACATCACCAGTAGCCATAATATCAATGGTAGTTTTATTGGTAAATGTATACTTTATCTATGGAAAAGATTTCCATGTTTCAACAGAGCTAAAAGCTAGAATCATGGAGATGAACCCAAGCAGAACATTGAAGGATAAAAAGCTATTAAAAGAAGCTGGAATCATATTCTCACTAGTTATCCTTGGATTTATATTAAACAACTTTATAAATAAAGGGCTTGCAATAATCTCTTTAAGTGGAGCGATACTTCTTGTAACAATAGCAAAGAGAAAACCTGCAGATATATTTAAACATGTTGAGTGGGATACTCTATTCTTCTTTATAGGTTTATTTATGATGGTTCTTGGAATTGAGAAAATACATGTGATAGATGTTATAGGAGAGCAGATGATAAAGTTTACAAAAGGAAACTTTGGATTAGCGACTTACTCTATAATGACTTTATCAGCTCTATTTACATCAATTATAGGAAACGTTGCAAATGCAGCAACTGTTTCTAAGATTATAGATGTTATGGCTCCTACATTTAATGGAGTTCATACGGATGCTCTTTGGTGGGCACTATCGTTTGGATCTTGTTTAGGTGGAAACATCTCGATTTTAGGTTCAGCAACAAATGTTGTAGCTGTAGGAGTAGCAACTAAATCAGGTTGCAAAATAGATTTCGTACAATTCTTAAA
>DIXX01000048.1:2133-4082 GCA_002428805.1 Cetobacterium sp. UBA6069 | reverse complement strand
GTGAAAGCAACACATTGATCTTTATGCTCTTTTGCTCCCATATCCATTCCATGTGTTAATACCTTGCAGCATAGTACTTTATGATTTTTTCTGAACTCCTCTTGTAACTCATGAGCTAACTCTAAATTTTTAACAACTTTCGTGTCTCCACCCTTAGTTCTTCCAAAGAAATAGCTAAGTGACATTACTCCACCACTTACAGCTCCACAAACACATTTAGATTTTCCGATACCTACTGGGAATCCTGAAGCAGCAGCGATTAAAGCCTCTGGCATATCTGGATCAATATTGTTTCTAACTGAGTTTACAATAGCTTCTGAACAGAAAAAATCTCCTACTCTATAAGCTTCCTCTGCATCATGTTTAACTTTTTTAATACTAATCTCTTTTTTCATTTTTCACTCCTTTTTTATATTTAATAAATTTTAAAATTCTAATAAATCCCCTTGAACTGGGAAATGATATTGAACTCCGAATCTATTGTTATCAACTAACTCTTTTTCTATTTTTTCTCTCATATTTTCGTTCTTTTTCAAACTCGGCTTTATATGAGTTATAACTATATTTAATCCTTTTAAATTTCCTTTACCAGAATATCTCTCTAAATTTTCCAGCTCTGTATCAATCCATTTAGGTGTTAAATGTCCAAATAAATCTTTATCCTGTTTTGAATTTTCAAAAGATGATTCAATCATTATTGCTTTTAATTTCTTCTCTTTTAATAGTGGTCCTAGAACTTTAAAGCTTTCATCTAAGCCATTACTTTTTTCAACTTTATCTGGTCCTACATCTCCATAATAAGCTAAATATTCACCGTTATTTTCTATTAAAAACATAGTTGATTCGTAGTTACTATGACTAAGAGGGAAACTTCTAACTTTTAAAGTCGTTCCATTTATTGAAACTTCATTTAAAGGGGATAACTCTTTATAAGTATATTGATTTAATTTAAATCCTTCACCTTCATTAGCAAAGTTTGGCCACAGTTGCCAATTGAACACATTATTTTTTAAAGTATCAATTGTACTTTTTAATCCATAAATCTCTTTTTTAGTATCCTCTGTTGATGATACAACTAACCCTGAAATATGGTCTAAGTGAGCATGAGAGATTAGATAACCTTTTATTTTTTCTCTAAAAATATATCCTATATCGTTCCACTCAGTATCTTTTGGTATAGTAATATTTTTAAAACTATTTTTCTCTAACCCTTTTTTTATTCCAGGTAAAACTGTTCCTGCATCTAAAGCAACAAAATTCTCCTCACTTTTACTCTTTAAAAGGTATCCAGAGATATTTCCGTCAAATACTCCACCGTCACTTCCTAAAGTAACAAGTTCAAATCCCTCAGCATAACTTATTAAACTTGAAATAAGAAAAATTGTTGATAATAACCTTTTCATTTATTTAACCCCTCCAATTTTTATACTGCACAAATATTCTATCATATATTTAAAATAAATATATAAGTTAAATCTCACTTTCAATAGCAACATCTTTTCCGCTAAAAGCCATTCCTATTTTTATTACCTTTGATACTCCATTATTTTTCATAGATATATCATATTTTTTCTCATTTATCTGAGCTAAAGCTTCCTTTGCTTTCTCATGGATACTGTTTTTATCTCCTATTTTAAACTCAAATATCAATCCAAAATTCTTCTTATCTTTAGGCTCTAAGGCTATATCATATCTCCCATAACCACTCTCTCTGTTAGAAGTTATTATGTATTTATCACCTAAAGTTAAAAGAAGGCCAAGCATAAAGTGATGATAATACTTCTCACTATCTCCACCATCATGGTAACTTATTGCTGATAGATATAACTCTTTAAATTTATATTGGAATTTATCAATATCGCCTTTATACAAATCTTCAAGCATTTTAAAATACAAAGCTGTTTTTCCATGACTATATTCTTTAATGAAACTGTTCTTAAAAAATGACT
>DIXX01000048.1:0-1866 GCA_002428805.1 Cetobacterium sp. UBA6069 | reverse complement strand
AATCTATCATATGTTAAATATCCTGAAAATAACATCAACGACCAGATTGTATCCACATCATCTAAATCAGAAAATACTATATTTTCTGTGATTACTTCCTCTATTTCGTTTCCACTAAAAACAGCTTTTAAATCATCTAATACTTTAGAATCATTTTTACTTAGCAATTCCTTTATCAAAGCATTGTCACTAGTATTTATCCAATATGGATTAATTTCTTTATTGTTAATACAATTTATAATAGACCAAGGATTATATACTAGCTTATTTCCAAATTTATAACCGTTGTACCACTTTTTAATCTCTTCTACTTCATAATCTAACTCGTAGTATTTTAAAGCTATCTCTACTTCTTTTTCACTCAATCCAAAATAATTAAAATTATTATCTAATATTGTAGATACAGTAAGATTATTTAAACCTGAAAATATACTTTCCTTTGCTACTCTCAATATTCCCGTAAGAACTGCGAATTCTAAATATGGATTTCCTTTTAATGCTGCACTCAAAACATTACGGAAAAAGAATATTGCTTCATCATAATATCCCTGTGAGTGAGCAGTAACTAAAGGTGTATCGTATTCATCTATTAAAATAATTACTTTTTTTCCAAATTTTTCATATAACTGCTCAGATAAATTTAAAAGTGAATTTTCCTGTGCATCTCTTTTATCTTCTAAAACAAATCCATATTTTTTATACTCTTTTTTTATCAAAGCCATAAACTTTTCTAAACATAGCTCCCAATTACTAACTTTTATATCTTTTAAGCTAATATATATAACAGGATACTGCCCTGCGTACTCCATTTTATCTGTATTCGTAATATCTAATCCATCAAATAATTTTCTATTAGACTCTTTATCTTCTATGTTAAAGAAATAGTTAAGCATTGACATATTTAAAGTTTTTCCAAATCTTCTGGGTCTAGGTAATAATGTTACTTTAGATTTTTTATCTAGCACTTCATTTATTAGCATCGATTTATCAGCAAAATAATAGTTATTTTCTATTATCTCTTTAAAATTATCTATCCCTACAGGCAACTTTTTCTTAACCATCTTTTTCACCTCACTAATATATTTTCTTTAAGTATACCATATTTTATCTTTCTAATATAGAAATTGTCTTTAGAACGATTTGATAATATTTTTCTAAATCCTCTTTAGTTAGGTATGGAATAATATTTTCATTAATATATTTTTTTGAAACACCTAAGCTTAGAACAGCCCCTGTTTGTTTTATCAATCCTGCTCCGCCTATTTCGTTATGAATGTGATTAGACATGAATGTTACACCACCACAATCTTGACTAACTATTGTGGCTAACTCTGAAACAATTCGAACTTTTTCTTCTGATAGATTAGCTAAAGCTAATTCGTTTCCTAATTTTTGAATTTTTTGTCCTATATCGATAGTTTTTAATTTAAGAGAATCAACTTTTCTTTTCATACTTCCTAAATCATAATAACAAAAAGGATAGTTTAAAATACTACAAGCTTCAATTAATGCATTAACAACATCAATATTATCATCTTCTTTATCTCCTCTTACAATAAAAGTATCAGTTTTTAAATCTCCTAAAGCATCATTAAATAATTTAGACTCTAAAACAATTGTCGGAATTTTATCTAACTTGAAATGTTCAACAATTAATTTTTTAGAAAAATAGTTAGAATTACCTTCTAAATCTTCATTAGGACCAATTCCTCCAAGAGTAGCATTAACTGTAGCTAAAAAAGATACTGATGTATTTCCTATATCTAAAACAGTTCCTAAAATGTATCCATAATTATCTCCAACATTCTCTTTTGTTATTTTGAAATTATCAGGAAAATTTTTATAAAAACCATCTAACAAAGCATT
>DIXX01000013.1 GCA_002428805.1 Cetobacterium sp. UBA6069 | reverse complement strand
GATGGAAGTATAACTTAGTTGAAGAGACTAGACCAAACGAATATATGCCTGTTTATGAGGATGAAAGAGGAACTTATATATTCAACTCGAAAGATTTATGTACTATAGAGATTATAGATAAAATCTTAGATTTAGGTGTAGATTCACTTAAAATAGAGGGAAGAATGAAAGGTATTTATTACGTTTCTAATGCTGTAAAAGTGTATAAAGATGCGCTAAATAAATATTATTCAGGAGAGTATGAGTACGATCCGACTTGGATGGAAGAGATTCAATCAACTTCAAATAGATCATATACTCAAGGGTTCTATCACGGACAACCTGGAGAGGAAGCTAATAACTATAACGATAGAAATTCATATAGCCAAACTCATCAATTAGTTGCAAAAATTGAAGAGAAAATTGGAGATAATGAATATATATTAGGTATTAGAAATAAAGTTTTAGAAGGAGAGTCTTTAGAGGTTATCACAACTTCAGGAAGACCAAGAGTAATAACTATGCCGAAAATGACGTTAATCACTAAATCTGGTGAAGAAGAGGCGTCAGCAGCTAATCCAAATTCTGTTGTAAGAGTAACTTTAGAAGGTGGATTTGAAGCTATGGATATGATAAGAAGAGTAAAAACAACTCAAGAGTAATAAAAAAAGAGGCAATGCCTCTTTTTTTAGTTATCTTTAATTTCTTTTATTTTCTTCTCAGTTGCTCTGATAAATCTAGGAATAAACCATTCTTTTTCTTCATCAGTTTTAGCATCTTTTTTAGTATAAATTCCTTTTAGTTCATCATAGTAAGCTTGAACTTCCCCACTAAACTCAGATTTATCTTTTATTGGATATTGCTTTAAGTTTGGAAACTCTTTATCTAAAATAGCATTCCACTCTTCAACTTGCGATTTATGTAGAGATAAGAATAAGTCTACATCTCCTGTAAATCTGATTTCTTTTATAACATCTCCAACTTCCAGCTTTTTAATGTTATTGAAATCTTTCTCCTCTATGAATTCACCAAATATAGTATGCTTATTGTTTAACCAATCAGCAGGATAAAGTGTAAAGAAGAATTGAGATCCACCAGTTTCAGGACCAGTATTAGCCATAGCTAGCATTCCAGGTTGATAGAAATCTAACCATTTAGAGAACTCATCAGGAATAGAGTATCCAGGGCCTCCGTCTCCTCTACCAGTAGGGTCTCCACCTTGAACAACAAAGTTTTCAACAGCTCTATGTATTTTTGTATTATCATAGAAACCTCTTTTAGTAAGATTTATGAAATTAGCTACAGTTATAGGTGAAGCTTCAGGATATAGATAGAAACTAATATCTCCTTGAGTTGTAACAAATGTAGCTCTAATATTATTATATTTCACCGCTTGAGTCTTACTAGTAGATGAACAAGCTGTCATAACAACTAGTAACATCACTAGAGATAGTAATTTAATGATTTTTTTCATATGTACCCTCCTGTATTTACTGCTAGTATTATACTATATAAGGACTTATTTTACAAAGTACTTTTGTAAACTTTTTGTAGAAAGAGTTAGTGCTATTGATAAAACAATAAGTAAAACAGATAATGCATTTACAACAGGCGATACACCTAATCTAATCATAGAATAGATTCTAAGAGGTAGAGTCGAAGATCCAGGTCCCGCTACAAAGAATGTAGTAACAAAATCATCAAGTGATAAAGTTAATGACATTAAAAATCCTGAAACTATAGCAGGTGTAAGCATTGGAAGAATTACTTTTTTAAGTGTTTGCATCTCATTTGCACCTAAGTCATAAGCAGCTTCTACAATTGAATAATCAAATTCTCCAAGTCTAGATAATACAATAAATAAAACAAATGGAATATTAAATGTTGTATGAGCTATAAAAATACTTGTAAGACCTAGTTGTAATTTAACAGTAGCGAACATAATTAAAAGAGAAACTCCTAAAATTATATCTGGAATAACTAAAGGTAGAAAAGTTATAACTTTTAAATAATTTTTATGTTTAAAGTTATACCAATGTAGACCAATAGCTCCAAGTGTTCCTATTAAAGTTGAAGTAGTACTAGAAATAATTCCAATAAATAAACTATATTTAAATGCTTTCCAAATATTATCTGAATAAAGGAAAAGTTCCTCATACCATTTTAATGAAAATCCTTGCCAAACACTTGATCTCCCTTCATTAAAAGAGTATATTACAAGGATTACCAGAGGTAAATAAAAGAATATCATAGATAGAACGAAGAAAAATAGTGATGTTCTTCTTTTATTCATCGCCAACCTCCTTAGATTTTTTTTCAGCTCTCATAAATATTAAAAGAGCAATTGATGTAATTAAAATAAGCATGGCTGAAATAGCTGAAGCTAAAGGCCAGTTTCTAGTTACAGTAAGATGTTGAGCAATAACTGTACCAAGCATAGTTGCTTTTGTTCCACCAACTAATTTAGGAATAGCATAAGATCCCATAGATGGAATAAATGTGAATAATACAGCTGTAACAATACCAGATTTTATATTTGGTAAAAATACCTTTCTAAAAGCTTGGCTATTAGTTGCACCTAAATCTCTTGCTGCTTCAACTAAAGCGAAATCGAATTTCTCTATAATAGCATAAAGAGGTAATATAGCAAACGGTAAGCTTGTGTACACTGTAATCAAAACAACAGAACCAGTATTATAAAGAAGTTTTAAAGGTGTATCAATAATCCCTAACTTCATTAAAAAAGTATTTAAAAAACCATTAGAACCTAAGATAGATATCCAAGCGTAGATTCTTATTAAAAAGTTAGTCCAAAATGGAATAATAACAAGAATCAGTAGTTCTTGCTTAAATCTTGATCTAGCTATAAAATAAGCTGTTGGAATAGCCAAACTAACCGTTAAAACAGTTACTATTGTTGATATATAAGCAGTTCTAAAAAGAATCTTTAAAAATACGGGTTCAAAAAATATATTAAAGTTTTTTAAGGTGAAAATCATTTGGACTCCACCATAAGTTCCTTTTGTTAAAAATGCATAGCTTAAAACAATAAGCATAGGAATAACAAAAAATACAGACATCCATAAAGTTAATGGAATACTATATAAACTTCCAGAAGAGATTTTTTTCAATTATATCACCTCTACTAAGAAGCTATCATCAGCATGCCAAGAGATATAGGCATCTTCATTCCAGTGTATTGTATCATTGTCATCTTCGTCAAAATAAACAGCATGTTGCTTAAAAGCTTTGAATAGTAAGTTTTTGTCTCCATTTACCCAAACAAAGTATTTACTTTGGAATCCAGAATAAATAAGTTCATCTACATAAACTTTTAAAGTGTTGTGTTTCTCAGATAAACCTGTAGGAATTTGTTTAGAAACTCTAATTTTTTCAGGTCTAATTGAAACTCTAATCTTATCCCCAACTTTAACTATTTTATCAAGTTCAAAAACAAGTTCACCTAAATTTTCTGTTTTAATTCTACCATAAGTTTCATCAAAGATTTCAGTTACAACTCCATCGAAGAAGTTATTTTCACCTATGAAATCAGCTACAAAAGTATCTGCAGGAGCTTCGTAGACCTCAGCAGGAGTACCCACTTGAAGAACTTCTCCTTTGTTCATAACAGCTATTCTATCAGAGATAGATAGTGCTTCTTGTTGATCATGAGTGATGAAAATAAATGTTATTCCAACCTCATCATGAATATTATCAAGTTCAATTAGCAGATTTTGTCTTAATTTTGCATCTAGTGCTGATAAAGGCTCATCTAGTAATAAAACCCCAGGTTTGTTTATAAGAGCTCTAGCTATAGAGACTCTTTGCTGTTGTCCACCAGATAGTTGGTCTGGTTTTTTGTAGATATGTTCTTTTAAATCTACTAGTTCAATAAACTTTTTAACCTCTTCATCAATTGTTTTTTCATCAACTTTTTTGAGTCTCAGTGGAAATGCAACATTCTCATAAACAGTTAAATGAGGAAATAGAGCATATTTTTGAAAGATTGTATTAACGTTCCTCTTATTTGGGGCTAAATCAACTATATCTTCATCTCCTAAATAGATCGCACCACTATCAGGAGTTATAAATCCTGCAATCATTCTTAAAAGAGTAGTTTTACCACATCCTGATGGACCCAAAATAGAAAAAAACTCTCCATCTTTAATCTCTAAGTTAATATTTTTCAAAACATCAACTCCGTCGAAACTTTTTTTGATATCGACAATTTTAATATCCGTTTTTTTCAATTTTACCTCCTAAATATATAATAAATTTGTTTACAATAATAATATTTTACCACATTTAACGAATAAAATAAACCTGTTTATTCATATAAATAAAAAAGAACCCTAGTAGGACTAGGATTCTTATAAATATTTAGAAATGAGCTGGTTCTACGTGACCGTAATCACCATTTCTTTTCTTATAAACTATATTCATATCACCACTTTCAGAGTTAGTGAAAACATAGAAATCTTTATTTAAAGCTTCTAATTGTAAAATAGCTTCCTCGATATCCATAGGTCTAGGATTAACAGTAACGCTATCTATTTTTTTTGTAGATTCTACAGTTATAGAGTTATCTTTAGGCTCAAATGTTATTTTTTTATCAATAACAGGATTGTGAGCAACATGATTATTATCTCTTAACTTTTCTTTGTGTTTTTTAATTTGTTTAGCTAGAATATCTGTTACACGATCAATAGCATTGTAAAGATCCTCATCTGTATAGACACCTTTAATAAGACTTCCATTTACAATTACTTTAGCATCAACTCTTTGTAGAGGCCCTGATTTAGATTTTGTAGCTGATAGTGTAATGTTAACTGTTAAAATATTATCAAAATATTTTTTCAATTTTAAAAAGTTTTTTTCGCAATGAGACTTAATAGCATCAGTTAAAACAAGATTTCCGTTAGTAATGTAATTTATTTTCATACAAACCACCCCTTATGGATATTTATGTAGCTTTCTTAGTTTATCTATACATCTATTCTGAAAGAATTCCTTTTTTTAAGAATAATTTTTTATTAGATATTTCAGCAAGCTCTCTTGAATGTGTTACTGTTATAATTGTTTGACGCTTTTCGTTATTAATTTGTTTGAAAATACTAAAAATTTTTTCACTTGTTTCATTATCTAAATTTCCAGTGGGTTCATCAAGTAGAAGAATTTTTGGATTATTTATAAGAGCTCTAGCAATAGCGACTCTTTGCTTTTCTCCTCCAGATAATTCTGTAGGTTTATGGTTTGCTCTATGGTCAACACCAACATCTTTTAAAAGATTTAGAGCTCTTTTTTCAATTTCAGCTTTTTTAGAAAAATCCTCTGTTAAAGCTGGAATCATAACGTTTTCAAGAGCTGTAAATTCAGGTAAAAGATAGTGGAATTGAAAAACAAATCCAATAGTTTTATTTCTAATAGAATCTATATTAGAGCTGTTCACAGATATTTTTTTATTATCAATATATATATCACCCGAAGTTGGGGAATCTAAAAGACCAATTAGATTTAAAAGAGTCGTTTTTCCAGAACCAGATTGCCCAAGGATAGAGATGAAATCACCCTCTTCAATTTTTAAATTAAGATCTTTTATAATTTCTAAAGTTTCAGTTTTTGTAGAATAATTTTTACAAATATCTTTAAGTTCTAGAACAATATTTTTAGTCATGTCTTAAGGCCTCCACAATTTTTAATTTTCCAGCTCTATACGCAGGGAAAATACTTGATAAGAATATTAAAGCGGTGTTTGTTCCTATAATTGTTAATAACTCTTTAAGAGAAAGTTCAATAGGAACTTTTGTTAAATAATATATAGAAGAAATACCTGGTAAGGAATAAGTTTTTATATACCAAAGTAAAAATAATGAAACAATAACCCCTATAAAAATTCCAGTAATTCCAAGAATAATACCTTGGATTAAAAATATTTTAATAACTGAGCTATGAGAGATTCCCATAGATCTCATAATACCAATATATCTAATTTTCTCTCTTACCATAGTATTTAAAATAACCCAAACAACAAATCCAGCTATGATTACAATTAAAGAAAATCCAATAATCATAACAGTTTTTTCAAGTGAAAGAGCTCTTAATAGATTTTGATTAAGACTTCCCCAAGTTCTATTGAAAAGTCCAGTATCGGTATAAATTTTACTTGAAACTTTGTCAGCATCATAAGGATTATTCAAAATCAAATCAATAGAACTCACAGTTTCATCTCTTTCAGTTATATATTGTGCAGTTTTAAGTGGAAGAATAATCATCGATAAATCGTAGTCATAGTATCCACTTTGGAAAGTTGCCATAATCTCTAACTCTAACTCTTTATTGTTAGCAGAGATTATACTAATTGAATCACCAATTGATCCGGCAATTCTATTTAGAAGCTCATCTCCAATAATAACTCCTTTCATATTAGAAAGATCTATATGTCCTCTTTTAATTTTACTATTCAGATTAAGTGCTGGAATAGCTTTTTCTAAATCAAGTCCATCTAACTTAACACCAGATACATATGCACCCAAGATACCATTATATTTTACGATTCCTTGTGTTGTGACTTTAGGAATAACACCCTTTACTTCAGAGTAGTTTTTAAAGGTTTTTTCTAAATCGTTATAGTTTTTAATATTTTCGTTTCCAATAACGGTAATATGACTTGATAGGGATAGAATACTATCAATCATATTTTTATTTAAACCATTTGATATACCTATAGAAACGGTTAAAACCATAATTCCAATAGCGATACCAATAATTCCAATAAAGCTTTGTTTTTTGTGTTCGAAGATATGTTTTTTTGCTATAAAAAATTCAAATAACATGTATTCACCTCATATTTAGTTAGTAAAAAGAGTTTTAATAAGAATCTCTTTTAGTTCATCAGTAGTAATATCTATATTTAGAGAGTTTCTTAAGTTTATAAGTTGATTTTCACCTAAATATTTTTCATCAATAATATTATCAACATGTAGCATATCAATCTCTTGTGGTGAAAGTTGATTGATAGTTTTTAAGAAAAGGTTACCATAATTTTTAAATTTTTGGTTACCAATACCTCTAACTTTAAGCATTTCCCATCTATTACTTGGTTTTTTTTCAGCGAGCTCCATAAGAGTTAAGTCTGAGAATATAATGTACGGTGGAACTCCCTCTTTTTCAGCAATCTCTTTTCTTAAAGAGTTTAGGGTTTCGAAAAGTGGATCTTCGAAGTAATCAAACGTAACAGATTCATTGGATTTTCTAAAGACAGCTTTGATATTTTTTAAAACTTCAAAAGCTTTATTCGTTAGCTTTAAAGTAGGAAAACTTCCAGCACTTTGCTCAAGATAGTTTTCAGAAATTAGGTAGTATATAAATTCCTCTAAATTAACACGAGTATATGTTGCCATGATACCAAATGTAGAAAGTTTGAAATACTCTTTTCTTTCAATTTTACTATCAACTTTTCCCATTAAAATATTTGTTAGTGTAGATATACCAATACTCTCTTTTGTACGTCCGATACATGAAAAAATCTTTTGAGCATCTAGAGTAAATGATTGAATATCTTTGAAGTTTTTACAGTTACCACAATTACCACAATAATTTTTAATTCTTTTATCACCAAAATATTTTAAGATATACTCTCGATAACAGCTTTCTAAATAGGCGTAGTTAACCATAGCATCCAATTTTTTTCTTTTTGTTATTTTTAACTCTTTAGAACTTTCTTCATTTTGTTCGATTAAAAACTCTTGAGTGGAAAGATCCTCTTCAAAGAATAGTAAAATAGCTTCAGAAGGTGCACCGTCTCTTCCTGCCCTTCCAGCTTCTTGATAATAACTCTCTAAATCTTTAGGAATATTTCGGTGTATCACATATCGGACATTAGATTTGTCTATACCCATACCAAAAGCATTTGTAGCAATCATAATTTTGATATCATCTTTTAAAAATTTATCTTGAAAACTACTTCTTTCTTTTTCATCTAATCCAGCGTGGTATTTTCCAACACTAAATCCTTTTAAAAGAAGGTAGCTATAAAGATTATCAACCTCTTTTCTTGTAGCTGCATAGATTATACCAGATTTTTTAGAGTTTCTTTTTAAGTATTCAGAGATAAAAGCCTCTGGAACAACTCCTTTTTCAACTTTAAATGTAAGGTTGTCTCTATCAAATCCATCTACATAGATTTTAGGAGTTTGAAGATGTAGTTTTTCAATAATGTCTTTTCTAACTTTTCCTGTAGCGGTAGCAGTGAGAGCTAGAATTTGTGGTCGCTGATTAATTTTTTCTAAAAAATTAGGAATTTCAAGATAACTTTTTCTAAAGTCATGTCCCCATTGAGAAATACAGTGAGCTTCATCCACGGCGATCATAGATATAGGAAATTCTTTAATAAAGTTTATAAATTTATCACTCATCAATCTTTCCGGAGCGATGTAAAGTAGTTTAATATTTTTATTTCTAATTCCTAAAATTAATTTTATATACTCATCTTTTGTTAGAGTTGAATTTAAAAACCCAGCTCTGACACCAAGATATTTTAAAGAATCAACTTGGTCTTTCATTAGTGAGATAAGGGGGGATATTACAATAGTTAAATGAGGGTAAATTAATGCAGGTATTTGATAACAAATTGATTTACCTCCACCGGTTGACATAACACCTAAGGTATCTCTCTTTGAAAGGGTGTGAT
The DNA here is from genome assembly GCA_002428805.1 of Cetobacterium sp. UBA6069. Taxonomy (GTDB): domain Bacteria; phylum Fusobacteriota; class Fusobacteriia; order Fusobacteriales; family Fusobacteriaceae; genus Cetobacterium_A. Next base: position 3,131 of record DIXX01000013.1, on the reverse strand, counting down.
TGATTATAATCTCTTGACCTTTTCTAAAATTATCATATCCATAGATAGTTTTTAATAGTTCTTTTGCTTTTGTTTTCATAACTTCCTTTCTATACTAAAAGTTAATTTTATATTAAATTTTATCATATTAAAGTTTTTTTTTATATAAATAATATTCATTTTTATTAAAAATCATAGTAGAATATACTATAAGTATAAAATATTGGAGGCAAACATGATTATAGTAAAGTACGAGGATTTATTAAAAGAAAGAAACTACACTCTGATAGATGTAAGAACTCCTAAGGAGTTTGAAGAGGAAGGGATTCCAGGAGCTATAAATATCCCTTTACTTTTAGATGATGAGAGAGTTGAGGTTGGAACAGCATATAAACAAGTTTCTCCTGAAAAAGCAAAAGAGTTAGGAATAGAGGCGATATCTAAAAGATTACCTTTAATATTTAAAGAGGTTCAAAAATATGCTAAGGGAAGAGTAGTATTCTATTGTGCACGTGGAGGAATGAGAAGTGGATCAATGTCAGCACTTTTTGCAGCTTTGGGTTATACAACTTGGAAATTAGATGGAGGATATAGAGCATACAGACAGTATATATTAAAAAATACTGGAGAGTATAATAAAGGAGTAAAATATTTTGTTTTACACGGAAAAACAGGAATAGGAAAAACAAAAATATTAAACGCTTTAGAGGAGAGAGGATATTCTGTTTTAGATTTAGAGAAAATGGCAGATCATAAAGGCTCATTCTTTGGTGGGGTTTGTGAAAAGAGAAATCAGAGTCAAAAAAGATTTGATTCATTAGTGTTTGATTTTTTACATACAAAAAAGCCAGAATATGTTTTAGCCGAGAGCGAAAGTAAAAGAATAGGAAATATATATGTTCACGATGATATATTCCATTCCTTAGGAGAAGGAATTCATATATCTTTAGACACAACTATTGAGAATAGACTCCAGATAATAGATGAAGATTATGCAGGAGCTACTTTAGAAGAATTGCAGGAGTGTCTAAAAAAAGTTGGTAGATATATATCGAAGGACAAATATGAAGAGTATTCTGAAATGTTATCTCAAAATAAAATAAAAGAGTTGTCAAAGATTTTAATGGTTGAATATTATGATCCACTTTATCAAAAAAGTATTGAAAAATATAACTACGACATAGAGATATTCTATAATACTTTAGATGAAGGTGTAGAGAAAGTGGTGAGATATCTAAATGAAAAAGGTATTTTTGGAAAAGAGGTCACTGAATAAAATAGCAATTGTGCTATCATCATTTGCATTAGCTGTTTTAATATATCTACTTTTTAGAAGTAGAAAGCTATTCTACTATCAATTTATAGAGATGATATATTTAGATCCATATATAAGAGCTATTAGAAAGGTTGTTTGGGTTTATAGAAAACATATACCAAATTGGGTGATATATGCATTACCGGATGGATTGTGGCTATTTTCTATGGGAGTTTCAATCTTATATAATAGATATTATTACAAACGAGCACAAACTATATTTAGTTTAATATTTATTTCGATAGTTGGAATAGAAGTTTTTCAAGGCGTTTATGGAGGGCATGGCACTTTCATAGGAACTTTTGATTTAGCGGATGTGATTTGTTATATAATCGGTTATATTTTAGCTTCATTTATAGGATATAGTTATTGGAAGAGAAATTATAAAGACAAAGAGATTGATAAGCAAGAAGAGATATTAAAAAAAGAGCGAAGAAAAATTCTAATAATTGTAGTTGTATTTACAATTTTAGGATTTTTCCCAGCTCTGGTTAATTAATTATCTTAATGTAATTGTGTTATTTTCTAAAGATTCTATGATAGCAAGGGATTCTAAGTGGATTCCTTGCTCTTTTAATATTGTTCCACCTGGTTGGAATCCTTTCTCAATAACAATTCCAACACCAGCAAGATTAGCTCCAGCTTGCTCAACGATACTCTTTAAACCAATTATAGCATTTCCCATAGCTAGAAAATCGTCAACTACAAGGATGTTATCTTCAGGAGATAAGAACTCTTTTGAAACTGTGATGTTGTAATCAGTTTTTTTAGTGAAAGAGTGCACGTTTGCATTGTAAGAATCTCCCATAGTTGATGGCTTTTTCTTTTTAGCAAATACCATAGGTACTTTGAAAGCATAAGCAGCAGCGATACCGATAGCAATACCTGAAGCTTCAATAGTAAGTATTTTGTTTATATTTTTTCCTTCAAAACGTTTTTTGAACTCTTCACCAATCTCTATCATTAAAACGGGATCGATTTGGTGATTGATAAAGCTATCTACTTTTAAGATAGAGCTATCAGTCACAGACCCGTATTTTTCAATGTATTCCTCTAATAATTTCATATTTGTTCCTCCAGTGTTTCTAATATTTTTAAATCATTTTGTGTATCTATATCAAAAAACTCGGTTGAGTTTTTAAAATTACATTTTATAAATTTTTCTCTTTTTAAAATTTCACGTCCACCGCTATCACCTTTTAAAGATATTAAATCTTTGAAGTAACTCTCAGGAAATAAAACAGGTGAGCTTTTATTTCCGTTAATAAATGGTACTATAATCTCATTCCATTTTTGAAACTCAAAAATAATTTTTAAAATAGATTTTTTTGTTAAAAAAGGCATATCTCCAGGAATAAACAGATACCCTGCAAGAGTTGCCTCAGAAGTTCCTAAAACTACAGAGTTACTCTGTCCAAGTTCTGGATTTTTGTTTTCAATAAATTTAAACTCAAATTTTCTAGCTAAATCAGAGTGAAAACTATTTTTTCCAACTAAAATTTTTTCTCTAAAATCAATTTTAGTTATATTTGTTAGTGTTGTTTCTAAAATTGTTTTATTATTTTTAAATTTGTAACTTAATTTATCTCCAGAAAATCGCTTTGAAAATCCTGCTGCTAAAACAATAGCAGTGACACTTTTAAATTTATAAAATACATTATTAAAAATAGAACCAAAGTATATATTTTTATGATCAGTAATTTTACTAGCAATATCAAAGAAATCTGCAAAAGTTTCTAAATTTTCTATTTTATTGAAGAAAATTATTCTTTCTTTTGAAAATTCATTAAAAAATATATTTGAATTAATATACCTTATATAATCATTTTTTTCAATA
>DIXX01000084.1 GCA_002428805.1 Cetobacterium sp. UBA6069 | reverse complement strand
TTAATCCTGCCATCATATGGTTTGTGAATATATTTTCTCTATCTGCAAATATTGCACTAAGAGCAACTTGAATCGGCATCATTCTCTCTCTACTTATAACCATAACCGGCCATAAGAAATCGTTCCAAGAGGCTAAGAAAGCTAAGACTCCAGTTGTTATGTATATTGGAATACTCACTGGAACTACAATTCTAAAGAATATTTGAACTGATGATAATCCATCAATTTTTCCAGCTTCAATAAGTTCTGTTGGAAACTTTAAAAAATATTGTCTGTATAAAAATATACTCATAACACTCGCTGAGAATGGCAATACAACTCCAGGAATAGTATTTACTAGTCCCAATCTATTTACTATCAGATACATCGGTAGTATAGTAGCTTCTGTAGGAACAATAATTAGTCCAACTATCGCTATCATAAATATCTTTTTAAAAGGTATTTTCATCTTAGCTAGAGCATAACCAGCTAAAGAGTTGATAACTAAACTTGATGCTACGGTTATAACAGAATAAAATAAACTATTTAGCATATTCCTAAAAATATTATATGAACTCAACAGTTCTGTATAGGGTTTTACCGTAAAGTTTTTAAGGTTTGGAAAAAACGCTCTCAGTGATGTCATATCAGAATATATCTGCTGTTCAGTTTTAAATGATGAGGATATCATCCAAAATAGAGGAAGTATAAATAGTAGAGATAAACTCATTACAAATATATGAAAACCTATTTTTTTTAAACTCAATCTACTTTTCATCTTAATCCTCCTCATGTATAAACTTTTTAAATATTAATGATAGTATAACTAACATAACTACAAAGACTATCGTCACTGCACTTGAATATCCGGTATTTCTATGTCTAAATCCATATTCATATATATATTGTAAAATCGTCATAGTTGCATTATCTGGTCCACCACCTGTCATAACCATAGGTTGAACAATAAGTTTAAAGGCTCCGATTATTGTTGTAACAACTAGGAATACAGTTATAGGTTTTAGACATGGTAATGTCACATATATAAAACTTTGGAATCTATTTGCCCCATCGATTTTTGCAGCTTCATACAGTTCATTTGGAATATTTTTTAAACCAGAAAGGAATATAAGCATCTGGTATCCACATCCTGACCAAGCCGAGATAAACGCTATTGTTGGCATGGCTTGAGTCACACTATGAAGAAATGGCTGTTTTTCGAATCCTAAAAGTTCTAAAAATTGATTCAATAATCCCGAGTTTGGATTTAGTAAGATACTCCATAAAATTGAGATTACAACAAGTGATAACACAGCTGGCGAGAAAAATGCGAGCTTTGAAATTATATTCCCTTTAAAATTTTTATTTATTATCAAGGCAAAGCAAAGTGCCATTGAAAGTTGTAGAGGAACAACTAAAACCACAAATAACGTTGTATTCAAAAAACTTTTAAACATTATTGGATCTTTTAACATATATTTAAAGTTATCTAAACCTATAAACTCCTTAGCATGAGGTCTCAACAGATGATAATCTGTAAATCCATACGAAAATGCTATCAGCATAGGACCTATTACAAATAATGAAATCAATATAATTGCAGGTGTTAGAAAACCTAATCCCGCTATACTCTCTTTATCTATTTTTTTTAGAATTCGCATCTCACTTCCCCTTTTCTATTTTCTGTATTTTTTAGCCTCTCTATCAATTTTTATTATAGCTTCGTCTGTATATTTTTTTATCATTTCAAAATCCGCAGTTTTCTCTCTTGCAATTTTTGATATTATATCTTTTGCAAAAGTTTCAGAGATATATGGATAAATCGGTGAATTCGGTCTAGCTTTATTTGTATTTTTAACTTCGTTTTTTAAAGCTGTCCAAGCTTCATTAAAATTTTGGTTTGGTGTATTTGTATCAATTATATCTATCATAGATGCTCTTACAGGTATAGAGTTATTTGCATTATAATAAACTTTCACTGAATCATCATTTGTCATCCACTCTAGAGCTTCAAGTACCTCTTTCGTTTTAAAGTCATCATTTTTTAAGGCTCCATTTACAACGAAAGCCCAACTTCCTGAAGGTGTATAATTTCCTGTAAATTCTTTTGATATTTTCGGATATTTCAACGCTCTATATTTTAACTCTGGGTAGTTATTTGTTAAATCTGGAATATACCAAGAACCTGCAACTGCTAAAGCAGCTTTTCCATTATGAAAGGCTTTTTCTGACTCTACTACCCCACCTAAATCATCTCTGAAAAACTTTCCAAATACTTGTAAGGCTTCTATTGTTTTAGGATTATTCAAATATCCATCAGTAGTCAATCCATCTTCTGAAACCACATTAGAGTTATTCGTCCATATAATAGGTGCAAGATAATACATCGCTATCTCATAACCACCTTTAACGATATCTCCCAATGCAAAACTTACAGGAAGTTCTAATTTTTTTATTGTTTCAGTCTCTTTAAATTCTGGATTTGATTTTAGCTCTTTAACCGCTAAAGATATTTTATAAAAATCATCCCATGTCCAATCAGCCTCAGGGGTCATAGGAATTAAAGATTTTACATCCTGAGGTAACATCTCTATTATCTCCTCGTTATATAAAATGATAACTCCAGAATCTTGATACCCTATTCCATAAAATTTATTATCTATAGTTCCTTGTTCTTTAATAGCTTTTGTAAATCCTGATAAAAATTCTTCATTCATAACATTATCTAGCTGTTTTATCACTCCAGCAGTAGCATAAGAAGCTATATCCGGTCCATCCAATGTAAATATATCTGGGGCATCCGAAGCCGTTATTGCTGCATTTAGCTTATCCATATAACCTGATCCTGCACCAGCTCTTGTGAAATTCTGAATTTTTATAGGTAATTTATCTGGAAAACTTTTATTGTATTCTTCAGCTCTTGTTTGGAACATCTTCCCTTCTGGATGTTCTGCAGACGCCTGTGTCCAGATTGTTATCTCTTTGTTTTTACTCTCTTTCTCTCCACAACTCATAACTAATAAACTCATTGCTCCTAATAAAATTAATTTTTTCATAATTTTCTCCTTTATTAACTTTTTGTTTATCTATATTTTTATTTTGAAAATTTTTTCAAATTTGTGAAAACGTTTTATTGAGATGAGTATAATACTTTTTAATCCAAAAGTCAATTGTTTTTATGTTTTAATCTTCTATTTTGATTCTTTTTTTTCTAATAAAGAACAAAAAAATTAAAATATTTGATTTTTTGAAAAATTAATGTATAATACATTGTATGAAAACGTTCTCTAAGAAGGAGTGTATATGAAAATAACAATGAAATTAGTCGCTGAAAAAGCTGGAGTTTCTCTTTCGACCGTTTCTAGAGTCTTAAATACTCCTGAAAACGTTGATGAGGAAAAAGTTAAAGTAGTTAGAAAGTGGATCAAAGAACTAAACTACCAACCGAATTTAGCCGCACAGTCTCTTAAGAAAAGTAACTCTTTTTTAATAGGAGTTTCAATTCCAAATTTAACGAATCCATATTTTATAGAAATTTTGGATCATTTGGAGAAAATAGCTACAAAAAATGGATTCAACATTATCCTACACAACTCTCAAGGAAGTCCTGAAATTGAATTTGAAAATATAAATAATTTTATAAGAAGAAATGTTGATGGGGTTATTGTTGTGGCCAACTCTGCTGAAAATATAAGGTATCTTAAAAATAGAAATATTCCACATATAACTTTGACAAACCAATTCCCAGAAACAAATAGTATCTCAACTAATCACAGATATGGTGGAGAACTTGTTGCAAAGCACTTTATCGAACAAGGAAGGGTTAATCTAGCTTATATAGGACCTGAAAATGATGAGAAATATATTGGATTTCAAAGTGAACTTTATGAAAAGGGATTTGGAGTCGATGAAAATATGTGTATTTTCACACCTAATACACCTCTTTCAAACTTCGAAATAAAAAACTACATTAAAAAGTTCTTGGGTACTCTGTCTAAATATCCTGATGGATTTTTTACAACAAACGATACTGTAGCATATGAGCTTATTAAAGAGCTTGAAGCTCGTGATATAAATATACCAAAAGATACTATGGTTGCTAGTTTTGATAATACAATTTTATCTCAGA
>DIXX01000080.1:1865-14103 GCA_002428805.1 Cetobacterium sp. UBA6069 | reverse complement strand
CGCTATATTCCGACTATTTAATTTTTGCAACTCGCTTTCGCTCGCTACATAATTATAGTATCACAAATTATAATTTATGTCAACAAACTTTTTTATTTTTTTTTATTTTTTTTTAATAGCTATTAAAAAAGGATTCATTTTATTTAAAAAGAATAATATTTCATATACATTTATAAAAAAATTTTCTATAATATCTATAACTATTTTTAGCTTTAAGGAGGTTTATTATGAAAAATGCAAAACTTATTTGTTCTGTGCTTTTAGCTGGTTCACTTTTCGGTGCTTGTACTGCTACTAACGGTGGATATAACAATCTAAACAACAAAACTACAGGAACTGCTGGTGGAGCTGCTATTGGTGCTCTTATTGGACAAGCTATTGGACAAGACACAAAAGGAACTCTTATAGGAGCAGGTATTGGTGCTCTTGCTGGTTTAGGTTGGGGCGCGTATAAAGATCAACAAACAAAAGAGTTACAAGCTAGATTACAAAATACTTCAGTAAAAGTTACTGATGAAGGAAATTATATCAATCTTAATCTTCCTGGTGGAGTTACATTCCCTACTAACGGATCTGTTATAGGAACTGGATTCTATGCTCCTCTTAACGATATCTCTGCTGTTTTAAATCAATACCCTGAAACAAGAATAGTTATCTCTGGGCATACTGACAACACAGGAGCTTACTCTTATAATATGGACCTATCTGTAAAAAGAGCAAGAAGTGTTGCTGACTATGTTGTTAGAAAAGGGGTAAATCCAAATAGAATAACTATAAACGGATTTGGACCTGATAGACCTATTGCTAATAATAGCACTACTTCAGGTAGAGCTCAAAACAGAAGAGTTGAAATCCAAATATTCCCAGCTTACTAAAATCTAATATAAAGCAAAAGAGGACCCGAAAGTCCTCTTTTTTATTTACCTATTTTTTCAATTGCATTTTTAACAGCTTCTTTTACACCTTCCGATGTATATGTAGCACCTGCAACAACATCTAAATCAGCATTTTGATTTTTTATAATCTGACTTTTTAAAACCTCTATAGCTGGATCTGCAATAGGCGGAGTATCTTTATGGATTACATTCAAACCTATAATCTTAAAATCTTTTCCTTTTTGTTTAACTTGTAACTCCACTGACAAATCTCCATTATACCCTGTTCCACTTCCCTCTACTAACATAGGTCCTGGTTTATTAGCTTCATATATTCCTAGAAGTAAGCCTAAGCCTATAAAAGCTAATACAGCTATTTTTCTCAATCCTTCTTTTGTCATTTATAAACCCCTTTTATTTTTTTGGTATTAATCTTGGAACTACCTTATCTCTTCCTTCTAATCCAACTTTTTGAATGTATTCAATCAACACTTCATCAAGTCCTGGGTAGTGTCCAATCTCTTTTCCTCCAGCTAAAGATGAATATCCATCTCCACCCGCAGCCATAAAGTCATTTGTTGCTACAACATATGTCTTATTAAGATCTAATTTTTTATCTCCAACTTTTATTTCTAAAACTCTTCTATGAGCTGGGTTTTTAACATTAAATTTAACCGTCATTCCCGAAACTTGAGCCATTGCCCCTAAAGATTCTGGGTAAGATTTCAATCCATTTTCAACAGCTTTTTGTAAATCAGATCCTTTTATTTCTTTTGTTATAACATAGTTTCCAAAAGGTAGTACACTGATTATATCTCCAACCGTTACTTCCCCAGGATTGATAGAAGCTCTTATTCCTCCACCATTTGTTATAGCAACGTCTGCACCTGTTTTCCAAACCATAGCATCTGTTATAAGCTGAGATAAGTTAGTTTCTCCTGTTCTTACAAAGGCTCTATCTCCTTCTAATAAAATTGCATTATCTCCAACTTTTACGCTTGTTATCATCTCTTGCTTTTTAGAGATTTCATCTATTGTTGCTTTTACTTTTTCATCTTCAGGAACTGGATTATCTCCATTCATTATTACATCTTTTCTATATAATGTGTAATCTATTGCTGAGTTTTTATCTTTTAATTTATCGAAATCAACTTTTACAACTCCAACATTTTTTGTATACTCTCCAGTTTGAACAATTGTAACACCATTTACAACTTTCTTTTCTCTTAACTCTGTATGGCTATGTCCATCGATAATTAAATCTATTTCTGGAACAGCCTCTGCAACTCCTATACTTTGTAAGTGCTTAGCAGTACTTTCGTCATCCCCTAAGTGAGAAATTAATACAATAAACTTTACTCCTTCTTTTTTCATTTGAGCAACTACTGCTTTTGATGTTGCAATAGGATCAGCTATTGTAATATTTTTTACATTATTTGGATTTGTTTTAAAATATGTTTCTGGAGTAGCTAATCCAAAGAATCCAACTTTAACTCCATCTATTTTCTTTATATCATAAGTTCCTGCTATAGGTTTTCCTGTAGTCTTATCTATAACGTTAGCTGCTAAAGTTTTATACTTTTGCATTGAAAGTAACTCTTCTAATCTTTCTTGTCCGTAGTTAAAGTCGTGATTTCCTAAAGTTGCATAATCTAAACCTGCCACATTTAGTGTTTCAACCATAGACTCACCTTTTGTTAAAGTCGCAAAAGTAGTTCCATGCATTGTATCTCCCGCATCTATTAATAAAACTTTACCATTATTTCTATCTTGCTCTAAAGCTTTAGCGATAGTTCTTACTCTAGCTAACCCCACACCATCGTTTTTACTTTCTTTTGCTCTTCCATGAATATCATTTACGTGAACTAGAGTTAGTTCATACTCTCCATCTTTTGGTGGTAACACCTTACAAGCAGAAAGAGCTAAAACCAGTCCCATCAAACCAAAAACTTTTAAATTTTTATTCATTTTTCCTCCCTCATAAACCCTAGTATTCAATTAAATTCGAACATATTTTATCATATTTAGACAAGATTGTAAAAGAAAAAACTGCATATAACTGCAGTTTTTAAATTTATTTCACAATGATTCTAGCCTAATATATATAAGAGCTTCTGACTTGTTTCTAAAGCATCCCCTTTTAAATTTAAAACCTCTATTGTTTTCTTTAAAGTTTCCACTTCTTTAGAACGCATAAATACCTCATCACTCTCTCCTGTGAGATATTTTTTTATTGCTATTCCCTCTTCGATTTGACTGCAATACAACTCTTTATACCTAGTTTCTTTTACAAGCACTCTTTCTAATCTCTCTTTCAACTCAGAATCTAAGAACTCTTTTTCTTTCAAAAGTTCACAAACAATTTTTTTTAAAAACATATATTCTTTTAAAAAAAATTCTCTTTTATAGCGATATATTCTCAAATCTCCAATAAAATTAATCAATAGAAAAGGAAATATAACTACCATCATCGATATCTTTGGCTTTTCTATCAATTTTGAGGCAACCTCTAAAGCTAATCTCGTTTCTTTTTCCAAAAACTTATCTATCATCTCTTTTCTCATTCTCTCTCCTATTTGAATATATAAGAGTATGCCTAACATTTTCCGAACTTGGTTCTACTTTTTTTACAAATATATAATACCAAGCTCCCGACTCAATATCCTCTTCTGCTAACTTCTGATGAGCTTCTTTAAAGCCTAGGATATCATCTAAAAATGGCAAAACAGAAAAACATAAGAAATATATACACAAAAAGCCACTGAATAAAGCTATCCACTTTTTTATCATATCTCCTCCAAACTTAGTTTAATCTCTTTACAAACTCATAAGTGATTTTGTTATATCTGGAAATACTACATGGAACATCAAATATGCCGCACCAAACGTAACTCCTAAGTTAATAACTTTTCCAACTAAGTAAAGTGTTATTGGTTTACCACCTTTAAACAGTTTGCTAAGCTCAGTAAAGTTAGTTGATAACCCTATACTTGTAAATGCTAAACAGAATAACCATCCCTGTAATGGTGAAATCAATCCACTAACCATCCCTTTATCTATAACTATTTTAGAACCATCCATTCCTAACATAGCATAAATTGCAGAAAATAGTAACGAAGCTCCTATAAACCCTAAAATAAATTTAGGGAATCTATTCCAAATTTCTAGCAAAGAGCCTTTTAAAGAGAAATCCTTTTCCGCAGCCATAGATGTGTCCACTCTTAAAGACCAAAAAGCTGCAACTCCTAATGCCATTACTCCAATTATTATATTTTGAATCATCTTTATCGTTGCTGCAACGTCTCTTGCAACCGGCCCTAAATATTCTCCGGCTGCAACCACAGCTCCTGTAGAGTCAACCGTTCCCCCAATCCAAGCTCCACCTAAAACTGGATCCATATTTAAAGCTTTTATAAACATCGGCATAGCAATCATCATAAACGCAGTAAACATAATAGAGATACTTACAGAAAGCGTCAACTCCTCTTTCTTAGCTTTACATGCGGCCGCTGCTGCTATTGCTGCAGAAACTCCACTTACAGACATATCTGCTGACATAACCATGTTTAAACTTTTCGATTCCATCTTCAATACTTTGTCCCCAAAAAGGAATGTTAAAACTAAAACAACCGGTGTTACAAACCATGTCACAAATATTCCAGGGATTCCTATCAATAAAACTTTATTGACTAAAACAGTAGAACCTAAAAGAATTAATCCTGTTTTTATAAAATACTCTGTTTGAGCTGCTGCTAAAAGCTTTTTAGGGGTCCCTACTGTATTACTTACAATTAATCCTAGAACCAATCCCCAGAATACATAACCTAGCCCCCAAGCTTTCAACGTTTCTTGCTCTCCCAACAAATAAGCTCCTGTCGCTAATAAAAATACAAACGGGAATCCTTGCAAAAACCCCTCTCTATCTCTAGCCATCTTTTTCATTCCTAAACTAAAGTAAATTCCAATAAAAGCTAATAAAATAAGCAGATTAGGTATTAAATTATAAGGTTTCACAATCGCTTTCGATTTTAATTTATTCTCCTTATCTCTACTCACTAACCACTCATCTACAGATGCTATCGCTTCTTTATTTAATCCTTCATCTGAAAATCCATTTTCCTCTGCTAAAATTGTAGCAGCTAAAGCTTTCTCTCTCATCAAAGAGGTCTTATTTTTAATCTCTTCATACTCTTTAAGGAAAGGAGCTCCTTTTTCTAAAGCTGCTCTTTCACCTAGATATACAGACTCTAATGGATTAGTTGTCCATTTTTTAGGTTTTCCTAAAATATCCCTTACTTTTTGTGAAAGTGATGTTTTTATTCCAAGAGCATTTTTATCAAACTGTGCTTCATGCCATTGAACGGTTTTAAAAGTTGCTCTTTCTCCCTCGGTCTTCATTATATCGTTGTATACTTCGGCCTTTCCTAACACTGCATCAGAACTGCCTCCCATATACATAAACATACAAAACAATAGTATAACTCCTGCTAGTAATATCGCCCAGTAATCCTCAAATTTAAATAAATCTAATATTGTTTCCTTTAAACTTTTCTTGTTCTCTTTTACAGCTTCCATTTTTACCTCCTAGGCTTTTTCGACAAGCTCTTTTGAACTATTATTCAAAGATTTAAACATAACTAATGGGAACTCTTTAGGAGTTCCCATTAACTTAGAATATTTTTTTGGATTAAAACTAATTTCTAGTGTCCTCCACCATAATTAAATGGCTTCTCTAGTGTATACGATTCTCCTGGACTTGGATGTTGAGATATTGGTTTCACATTTATGTTTGCTCTATACTCTGTCTCCGCCCAAAGAATTCTTTGTGCTACTTGTGCTTCAGGATTTAATTGCACTCCATCAAGCATTAACTCTTTAAACTTTTGATATCCAGCTCTATCAATCAAATGACCTCCATGGATATACATTGGTTTATGATGTAATACATTAGCTGAGAACTTTTGCCAGTTTCCGATAACTTGCATAATTACATCCTCAGTTACCCAGTTCAAGAACATCTTACCCATTCTTGGATATTGCTTTCCTGTTCTTCCACCAATAATAACTCTAAATAATTTTTCTTCTGGTCTTACCCAAGCAGATGATGGACAAGCTTCCACACACTCTCCACATCCAACACAACAGCAAGAGTCTTTAACAATTCTATGGTTTTCTAATTTTAAAACTCTAGTAGCAGCGTGATCACAAACTTTCACGCATCTTCCACATCCAATACATCTATCTTTAACATATATTGGTTTTGTTACTCCAATTATACCAAAATCATTGAAGTGACCTTTAGCACAATCGTTTGGACATCCAGCTACAGCAATTTTAATATGATAGTGGCTTGGGAAAATTTGTTTTTCAAGTTTTCTTGCTATATCCCATGTATTTATATTTGCTTTTACACAGTGAGAGTTACCAATACAAGCCATTATATTTCTAGCTCCTATAGTTGGATAACCAGCTTTGTTGACCTCCATGTCAACTCCACACATTTCAACATCCACTTCTTTTATATATTCATCTAAATAAGCATTTACAGCTTCTACATTTTCAAACTTTATACCAGGAGCATTAAGAGTTTGTCTCATTCCCATATGGAAAGTTCCATCTCCCCATCTCTCTGCAATCTCTTGTATTACTTTTAAATACTTAGCTTCTATTAGTCCTCCTGGAACACGAAGTTGTATCATAAACTCTCCAGGTACTTTTGATTGACGGAAGCAGTTTAGTTTCATTTTAGTTATATTAATATCGTGGTTCACTTCTATACCCCCTTAGTCGATTAGATATTTAGCTTCAGAATAATTAAATACAGGTCCCTCTAAACAAACATAAACTTCGTCTATTCTACAATGACCACACTTACCTATTGCACAAGACATCTTTCTTTCAAAAGATACCCAAATTTTGTCAGCAGGCACTCCTAACTTTTCAAACTCTATCGCTGTATACTTCATCATATTAGGTGGTCCAACAATTATAACTTCTAAATCATGGAATTCATTTGATAACATCTTTAAATGTGGTACATACTCTGTTACAAGTCCTACACACTCTCCATCTAATCCACACCCTTTATCCACTGTTAATACCATAGGGTGCTTTTTTCTCCACTCTAGAATCTCATCTCTAAACAGTATTGAGTTGTCATCTTTAAATCCAAACAGCAGCTCCATTGATTGAACCTCTGCAGGATTTTTATGTATATGATTTATTAGTGATCTAACCGGAGCTAATCCTGATCCTCCCGTTACAATAACCACTTTTTTATTTTTTATATCAATAATATCAAATCCTTTTCCATAAGGTCCTCTCATTGGAAGTAAATCTCCTGCATGAAGATTGAATATCTCATCTGTTACTACTCCAACTTTTCTGATTAAGAACTCTGCCCATCCCTCTTCTGCTGAGAAATCAGTAACTGATATTGGACACTCTCCAACTTTTGGAAGAGATAGTTGCATAAATTGTCCAAACTTTATATTTCCAGCTTCAGGATACTCAACTCTAAATAGGAATTCAATATCTGTAACTTGTTTTACATCTAGTAATCTGTATGGTGTTGGCATTATTAAATTTTGCATTATTTAGCACCTCCATTTAGTTTATCAACTTCTGCTGCTAATTTATTTACAGTCGTTGAGAACGATATAAACACTGGACACTTGTCATCACATCTTCCACATCCAACACACATATGGTGCTCTTTAAATCTCTTTTTGTGATCATGAATTTTATGCATAACTTTAAATCTCATTCTCTCTCCACCAGCTTTTCTAAACGAGTGGTTTCCAGCCATATCAGTATATCCATCCACGTGGCAAGAAGCATTTATTCTTCTTCTTTCTCCAGCGTTTGAATCAGATGTATAATTCATATCATACGTTGTAAAGCAAGTACAAGTCGAGCACGACACAGTACAACTTCCACACATCAAACATCTCTTATCAAACTCTTTCCACATCTCTAAGCTTTTAACTGCAATTTGAGTTTCTTTATCATTTATTTCAGGTATTCTTACCGTTCTTACATTTTCTATAACAGGAGTTACTTTAAAATCTAACTCTTCATTTCCTGCAAAGTAAGGGTTAAATTCTGAATCTTTAGTTTCTACTAAAACTTCATTATCTAAGAATTTAACTCCAAAAGCATACTCATCTGCTGATCCAGTTCCCATTGAAGCGCAGAAGCAAGTATCCCATCCATTTTTAGGGCATTCAATTAAAACAAATCTTGTCTTTTGTCTCATTCTTTTATAGTATGAATCTTCAAACCCACCATTATTCAAGAATATATCATCGTACCTTTTAATTGAATGAATATCGCAAGCTCTTGCAAATACAAGCATTGGTCTCTCATCAACAACTTTTGATTCTCTGTAATCTGCATCCGTAAAATATAAAACTGTTTCTGTTATTGGACTAAGAGCTTCTTTAGCTGCATAATCAGATTTCTCTTCATGCACAATCTCATTTGCCGAATAAACTCTATCATATCTTACAATATCCGTATCTGAATATCTTCCTTGCTTAGGAAATCTCTTTGGAGCATAAACTTTATACTCTTTACTAAGATTTTTTAACAAGCTATCAAAATTTTCTGCTGTTATTTTGTATCCCATCCTTACTTTGCCTCCCATTATTTGAATTTTTAGTCAATCATTCATGTGTTTATATTACAACCTTTTTGTTTTTTTGTAAACCATTATTTACGTTTTTTTAATGAGTGGTTAAAATTGAATTTATAGTCGATTTTTAATTGGTCACACTTTAATTTCTTTATTTTTTTGATAAAGTTTAATGTTCAAAGCATCCTTTCTAACTCTAATTCCCTACAACACTAGTATACTTATACACTAGTGTTAAAACGGTCACTTTTTTATCACTTTAAAATCAAAAGATTGTTTTTTTCTTCATTTCATTATAAAATATTATAAAATAATATTATTTAAAAGGTGGACATATGAAAAGATTTATTGTCGAAGCTGAATTTCACAATATGAAAATCTCTCAATACCTAAAAGAAAAAGGGTATTCTGGAAGAGGTATCAGAAATGTAGAAGTTTATTTAAATGGAAAAAGAACAAAAACAACTAAGCAAGTTAAAAAAAATGCCAAACTTTTAGTTAAAGAAAAAGAGAAAGAGGTTGGAATTAAACCTATCCAAATGGATTTAAAAATTATGTACGAGGATAAAAATCTTATTATCATCGATAAAGACCCATACCTTGTTGTTCATCCAACAACTAAAAAAACCGATTTAACTTTAGCTAATGGAGTTATTCATTACCTTCAAGAACAAACAGGTAAGATTCAACCACCTAGATTTTTTAATCGTTTAGATATGAATACTTCTGGGCTTATTGTCGTTGCTAAAAATGCTTATACGCAAGCTTTTTTACAAAGTGACAAAGAAAAAGTTTCTAAATTTTACCAAGCTATCGTAAAAGGAATTGTTAAAGAAGATGAAATGATGATAGAAATCCCTATCGGTAAAGAGGGGGATGAACTAAGAAGAAAAGAGATGACTCCCGAAGAGGGAGGACAAACTGCTAAAACAAGCATGAAGGTTTTAGAGCGTTTCCCTGCAGAGGATTTAACTCTTATCGAGCTAGAACTATTCACAGGTAGAACTCACCAGATACGTGCCCATATGTCTTTAGTTGGACACCCTATTTTAGGGGATGATCTTTACGGTGGTGGAGATTCTAGAGCAAAAAGACAACTGCTACATGCATTCAAACTTATATTTACAGATGTAGAAACTAATGAAAAAATCAAAGTTGAAGCTGAACTTCCTGATGATTTTAAAGAGATTTTACATAAAGTAAATAACTAAATTCTTCCTATATAATATATAGTAGAAAAACAAATAAAAAGTGCCCTCTATTTTGAAGGCACTTTTTATTTTAGTATTATGCTAGTTTATTGTTTTTAACTGATGTAGCTCCATCCTCTTCTTTAACTAATTCCCCCTCAGTCTTAGCTACAATCAGTGTACAAACCGCATCTCCTGTTATATTAACAACAGTTCTAAACATATCTACAAATCTATCTATCCCCATTACAAGAGCCATTCCCTCTAAAGGTAATCCAACTTGCTGTAAAACCATTCCTAACATTATAACACCAACTCCAGGGACCCCAGCTGTTCCTATTGATGCTAGTGTTGCTGTTATAATAACTGTTACAAAATCTCCCATTGTCAATGAAACTCCATATATCTGAGCTATAAATATTGTCGCAACCCCTTGCATTATAGCTGTTCCATCCATATTTATTGTACTTCCCAAAGGCAATGTGAAAGATGAAATACTTTTTGAAACTCCGAACTCATCTTGCAAAGTTTCCATCGAAGCTGGTAGTGTTGCACTGCTTGATGATGTTGAAAAAGCTACAATCATAGGACCTGAAAACTTTTTTAAAAATGTCAGTGGATTATACTTCGCTATTAAAATAAGTAAACTTTGATACGTTATTAAATAATGAAGTAACAACACAACCACAACTCCGATAAAATATTTTAACAGTGGAAGCATCGCCGCATATCCCAAAGTTGCAAAAGTTTTTCCTATCAATCCATAAACTCCAAACGGAGCTAAATGCATTACAATTTCAACCATCTTTAAAACCAAGCTATTCAATTCTTCCATTCCTTTTCTAACTGTTGAAACTTTATCACCCAATAGAGCCATTGCCACTCCACACAATATTGAAAACACAATTATTTGAAGCATATCTCCCTTAGCCAAAGCTTCTATAGGGTTTATAGGTATCATTCCTAATAAAATATCTACAAATGGTTTTGTCTCACTCACACTTACATTTGTCGATGCTATTGTAGATAAAACAACTCCTTTTCCAGGATTTATAAGAGACCCTACACCTAAAGCTAGGGTTATTGCTACAGCTGTCGTTCCTAAGTAAAATGACAATGTTTTTACTCCAACCCTCCCTAATTTTTTTATATCTTCTACTCCTGCAGCACCAACCGTCAGCGAACAAAATACCAGCGGAACTACAATCATTCTAATCGCTCTTGTGAATCCAGTTCCTAAAAAATTAAAGAAGAAATCTATAACATATTTTTTTACCATAATATTTTCTTTAAAAGGATATAGTAATAAACCACTGACAACACCTAAAATTAATGCCATAAAAATCTTGTTTGTTAAACTTAACTTTTTCACTAAACTCACTCCTCTTTTCTTTTTCTCACAAGATGAATTATATATTTTAATTTCAAAAAAATCAAGTAAAAAACAAACTATTTTTTCTTAAATTATTTTTTTGAAAAATTATTTTTATTTATTTTTAAAAATAAAGAGCGATTCAAAGAAATCGCTCTAAATAATTTTAAATATTACTATTAAATAATCTCTCAAACTTCATTTCATTTTCTAAAAAAATATTTACTAATTCTGGATCAAAACTCTTTCCACTCTGTTCTTTTATTATCTCAATAGTTTTTTTATGATCAAACCCTTCTTTATATACTCTTTTCTGTCTTAAGGCATCATAGACATCTACAATCGAAACTATTCTTGCCTCTAAAGGAATCTCTTCACCTTTCAAACCTTTTGGATAACCTGTTCCATTCCATTTCTCATGATGATATCTTGCTATATTTTCTGCCATTTTACTCACACCTGATTTTCTCACTATCTCATACCCTATATCTGGATGAGCCTTTATAACTTCAAACTCCTCCTCTGTGAGTTTCCCAGGCTTTTTAAGAATACCTCTATCTATACCAATTTTACCAACATCATGAAGAGAAGCCACACTTCCTATCTCATCACAAAACTTCTTACTACATCCTATTTTATTTGCTAAAAGTTCAGAATACATATTTAACCTTTTAATATGATTTCCCGTTTCAAAATCATTAAATTGATTAACAGCTTCTAATGATGAAACTAAAGACATCATTAAATCTTGGTACTTCTTTTTTTCAGATAAACCTTTTTTAGCTCTATACATTAACACCAAACTCATTAAAAATAACCCCAAAGAAACTACCACAAGTCTTTTATGATCGTTCACTTCATAACTATTTTTTAACCAGTATATATTTTTAGTCATATTTTCATTTAAAAAACTTGCTGAAATCTCTTTTAAAGCTTCAAACAACTCCTCTTCATCCTTACGAACAACCATTGATAGATTATACTTTTCATCTAAAATGCCTGCTATTTTCAACTCTTGATCATAACCACTATTATACAATTTATTTATTAGTGTTTTATAGTCCGCGATACTGTAATCAGCTTCGTTTTTTCTAATCTTTTCAATAGCCTCATCCATATCTTCTACATATACAAAATTTTCTTCCTTTAAATTTTTTCTTAAATA
>DIXX01000080.1:0-1559 GCA_002428805.1 Cetobacterium sp. UBA6069 | reverse complement strand
TATCTCCTCTTTCGCTACTTGTTTCTACTGTTGCTGCTGCAACAATATGATTCTTTTTCCAATCTTGACCTTCTGTATAAGTAACTTTATTTAAATTTATCCCCAAAATATCAGCTACATCTGATAAATATTCAACCGTAATACCTTTTTCTTTTCCCTCTTCTGAATAATAAAGTGGATAATTACTTTTCTCTCCTGGATAGAGAACATCTAAACTTCTCCCTCTTAAAGATTGATATCTATCTTTAAATTTATCTTTATAATACTCTCTTCTAGATTCACTAATCATATTTTTCAAATCATCTGATGATATATTTTCAAAATATTTTTTTAAATTATCATATAACTCTTTTTCACTTTTAGGAACAGCTAATGTTGTAACCATTGTTGGAATTCTATTCATCTCTATTTTATTTAAAGTATCAATAAATCCATATTGATTATCTGCAACAAATCCATCTATTATTCCAGATTTAAGCATTTGAATCGCTTTTTCTCTTGTCTGGACATCGATAATTTCACTATTTAAAAACTCATATTTTTCAGAAAACTCTTTGTCTATGTATGTTCCTCTTATTACTCCCACTCTTTTTTTATAGAAATTTGTAACATCTATATATTCAGCATTTAAAAAGTACATATTAGCTTTTAAATAGAAAAACGTTGGAATAAAGTAATATTTTTTTCTTCTCTCCTCTGTTTCAATCAAATCCATAATTAAAATATCTTTGCCTTTTTCCATATCTAATATCAGGTTAGTATCTAACTCTTTCACCTTAAGATTAATATTTATTTTATCACTTATATCTTTAAATATTTTAGGATAAAGGCCTCTGTATTCGTTATTCTCTTTATAAAAAAAGAAACTATTTTCATTTTCTAGCAATATCACGTGATCTTTTCCCATTAGGTTAGACCATAATAAGAAACAAAAAAGTAGGATTTTTAACATGTTTTCCTTCTCCTGTAATTTTATTTTTTTCATTATACTATAATTTTAATGAAAAAGTAATCATAAAAAGATTAATTTTAGTTCCCATGAATAAATTGACAAATTCTAAAAGATAATATATCATTAAGACATAACGAAAGAAAGCATTACAAAAAGAAAAAGAAAAATACTTAATTATGAACTTAAATTAAAAAAATATAAAATATTAGGAGGTTTCCAAATGGCAGTTAAAGTAGCGATTAATGGATTCGGTAGAATTGGAAGATTAGCATTAAGATTAATGATGAACAACCCTGAGTTTGAGGTAGTAGCAATAAACGATTTAACAGATGCAAAAACTCTTGCACACTTATTCAAATATGACTCAGCACAAGGTAGATTCAACGGAACTATCGAGGTTATCGAAGGAGGATTCTCAGTAAACGGACAAGAAATTAAAGTTTTAGCTGATAGAGATCCTAAAAACTTACCATGGGGAGAATTAAACGTAGACGTTGTTCTTGAGTGTACTGGATTCTTCACATCTCAAGAGATAACTACTTTTTTAGCTCCAGCTTCTAAGTGAAGTCCAGCTTTCTCTTGAGATGTGAAGAATCCAGTACACTCA
>DIXX01000017.1:7846-8000 GCA_002428805.1 Cetobacterium sp. UBA6069 | reverse complement strand
TACTATATTTTTGTGATTGCGGGAGTAGCTCAGTTGGTAGAGCGTCAGCCTTCCAAGCTGAATGTCGCGAGTTCGACCCTCGTCTCCCGCTCCATAAATATTTTGGTACATCCGCCCCGTTCGTTCAACGGTTAGGACAATAGATTTTCACTCT
>DIXX01000017.1:4180-7561 GCA_002428805.1 Cetobacterium sp. UBA6069 | reverse complement strand
TTCGATTCCCCTACGGGGTACCATTGGGGATATAGCTCAGTTGGGAGAGCGACGCACTTGCACTGCGTAGGTCAGCGGTTCGACTCCGCTTATCTCCACCATTTGCCTAGATAGCTCAGTTGGCTAGAGCACCCGGTTCATACCCGGGCGGTCGAAGGTTCGAATCCTTTTCTAGGCACCATTTAGAACTTTAAACACTCTTAACGAGTGTTTTTTTTATTTTCCAAAAAAAATAGCCGCCTTAACGGCGACTGTTTTTTCTATCTATCATATTTTATAAATTTTAAAATTTGTATTATCAATGTTGGAATAAATGCTAATATTGTCATCTCTATGAAATTTATCATCGTTAAATCAGATACAGCAAACATATCATGGAATGCTGGAACAATAAGAACCATATATAAAAATGCCGTTCCTAATAAGAAAGCATATATACTAAACATATTCTTCACTAAACCTAATTTAAATACAGATCCATTTCCTCTACAATTAAACCCGTGGAACAATCTAGCTAAGCACAAAGTAGAAAATGCCATCGTACTTCCTAATCCTGCATCTCCCTTAGCAAATCCTAAGTAGAAAGCAATCATTGTAACCGTTGCAATTAAAGCTCCCTCCATTAAAACTCTACCAGAAAGTTGTCTATCCAATAAAGGTGCGTTAGCTTCCCTTGGCTTTTCATCCAAGACATTTCCTTGTGAAGGCTCCATCCCAATCGCGATTGCTGGTAAACTATCTGTTAAAAGATTTATAAATAAAAGGTGTACTGGTGCAAATATTACAGGTAATCCCATCAACGAAGCATAGAAAACTGCTAGAATTCCCGCTGTATTTCCTGACAGTAAAAATCTTATCGAATTTTTTATATTAGCATAAAGATTTCTACCTGTCACTACTGATTTTACTATAGTTGAGAAGTTATCATCAGTTAAAATCATCGAAGCAGCATCTTTAGAAACCTCTGTTCCTGTTATTCCCATAGCTATTCCTACATCAGCTTTTTTTAAAGCGGGCGCATCATTCACCCCATCACCTGTCATGGCACAAATTTTTCCTAACTTTTGCCAAGCTGAGACTATTCTTATCTTATGTTCAGGCGATACTCTTGCATATACAGATATTCTTTCAACATGTTGCAACAACTCCTCATCTGTCATAAGCTCAACTTCAGATCCATTCAATGTTTCATCTCCATCTTTATAAATCCCAATCTCTTTTGCTATCGCTTTTGCTGTCACCTTATAATCTCCAGTTATCATAACAGGTTTTATTCCTGCTCTAATACAATTTTGAACAGCTTCTTTTGATTCCTCTCTTGGAGGATCAACCATACTTATTAACCCTATAAATATAAATTCATTTTCATCTTCAAATTCTAATTCACGATCGCTACCAATCTCTTTCATTCCAAAAGCTAAAACTCTAAGACCTGATTCTGCAAATTTTGTGTTTGCACTCTTTATATCCTCTATATCTTTTATTTCTACTAAATCGATATCTCCATTCTCTCTCAATATATATTTAGCTTTATCAATTATAATATCAGGAGCTCCTTTTGTTATAAGATAATTGCTACCCTCAATTCTATTTAAAGTACTCATCATCTTTCTATCCGAATCAAACGGTAACTCTCTCAATCTAGAATACTCTTTTCTAACCTCTGTTTCAACCATATTATATTTATGTCCCACATTTACAAGTGCAATCTCTGTTGGATCTCCAATCTCTTGACCATTTACATTTACAGCATTACTACAAAGTACAGCCGCTCTTAAAAGTCCCATTTCTATTTTAGATTCAACTTTTACATTTTCTGCATCTACACTTTTTCCATCTACATAAAGATGTTTTACAGTCATTTTATTTTGAGTAAGAGTTCCTGTTTTATCAGAGCAGATTACAGAAACACACCCTAAAGACTCAACTGAGTGTAGTTTCTTTATGATAGCATTCTCTTTAGCCATCTTTTGAGTTCCTATAGCTAAAACTATCGTTACAATTGATCCTAAAGCTTCTGGAATAGCTGCTACTGCTAAAGCAACTGCAAACATCAACGAATCAAGTGTATTAACCCCTCTTGCAACATTCATAAAGAAAACAACAATACATAAAACTATTATTGCTATTGATAACTTATGCCCAAATTTTTCCAAAGATTTTTGCAAAGGCGTTGCTGATTCTTCTGTTTCATCTAATAAAGCTGCTATTTTTCCTAGTTCAGTCTTCATTCCCGTAGACGTTACTAACAACTTTCCTCTACCATAAGTAACTAGACTTCCTGAGAAAACCATATTTTTTTGATCTCCTACAGTTAAGTTTTCCTCATCTATAACTTCTGAAATCTTTTCAACACTTTCTGATTCTCCTGTCAAAGAACTTTCATTTACCATAAGCGAAAACGACTCTAGAATTCTAGCATCACTAGGAACAATGTCTCCCGCTTCTATAAGAACAATATCACCCGGTAATAGTTCAGTCGAATCAATCTCCTGCTTCTGTCCATCTCTTATAACTCTAGCTTTTGGAGATGACATCTTTTTCAAACTTTCTAAAGATTTTTCAGCTTTCACATGTTGAACAGTCCCTAAAATAGCATTCATTGTTATAACGGCTAAAATAACTATTGTACTCTCTTTATTTCCAGAAATAAAAGATATTAACGCCGCTACCAAAAGGATAATAACTAAGAAGTCTTTAAACTGCTCTAAAAAAACCATGAAACTACTTTTCTTTACTTTACTATTTAATTCGTTTTCTCCATACTCCTCTCTTAACTTTTCTAAATCTTTAGCTTTCAATCCATGCTCAGATGTATTAAAATATCCCATCACCTCATCTTTACTTTTAGAATAAAACTCACTCATAAAAATCCTCCTTTAAACTCTTATATTTTATATTATTTTACTAACTATAATTCTTTTTTCATTTTTAAAATAAAAAAAAGACTTCCAGTGTAGGTTAAAACCTACACTAAAAGTCTTGTCACCATTTTAGGTGTATAATACCAGATTTTTGCAATCGAGATGTTGATATTATACTTTTGACTACTCCCTTTGAGTATATTCTTAAATTATTCTTTTTTTTAGTGTACAACTTTCCAAAGATTTTGTCAATAGATTTATATTTGAGCTATATCAAATATATCTAAATCCATCTTATCTACATTTAACTCTTGAACTTTTATTATTGCATTTAATGTATCTATCGAAGTTAATACTTCTACTCCGTACTCTATTGCTGTTCTTCTTATTTTGAATCCATCTCTTTGAGCATCGTTTGCTTTTGTTGGTGTATTTATTAATAAATCTACTTCTCTATTTTTTAATAAATCTAAAATATTCGGAGATTCTTCATTTATTTTTCTTACAGCTGTTGCTT
>DIXX01000017.1:0-3907 GCA_002428805.1 Cetobacterium sp. UBA6069 | reverse complement strand
TCTTTATCTTTATCTCTTATTGTTAGAAGAACTTTTCTATTTCTTACGTTTTGAACTCTTCCTCCACCTAAAAGACCTTTAAAGATTGCCTCATCAGCTGTATGTCCTACTCCTAGAACTTCTCCTGTAGATTTCATCTCTGGTCCTAACGAAACTTCTACCCCTGATAACTTCTCTGTTGAGAATACAGGTACTTTAACCGCTACAACTGATGGTTTTTTATAGATTCCTGTTCCATAACTTAAATCCTTTAATTTTTGCCCCATTATTACTTTTGTTGCTATATCAATCACAGGTACTCCTGAAATTTTAGCTATATAAGGAACTGTTCTTGATGATCTTGGGTTAACCTCAATTACATACAGCTCATTTTCATAAGCTATAAATTGAATATTCATCATACCTTTAATCTTTAACTCTTTAGCAATTTTTTTAGTTATTTCCTCGATTTTTTGCTCTGTTCCCTCATATAAGTTTTGTGGAGGGTATATAGTTATTGAATCTCCCGAGTGAATTCCAGCTCTTTCTAAGTGCTCCATAACTCCCGGTATTAAGATATCCTCTCCATCACAAATCGCATCCACTTCAACTTCAATTCCATTTAAATACTTATCTATCAATACTGGATTTTCAGGATCTCTTTCAAACGAAGCTTTTAAGTAGTTAACAAGGTTGTATTCATCATGACAAATCTCCATTCCTTGTCCACCTAAAACGTAAGATGGTCTTACTAAAACTGGATATTGAACTTCTGCAGCTATTTTCTTTCCTGCTTCTACTTCCCACACAGCTCTTCCTTTAGGTCTCTTTATATCTAATTTTTCCATGATATCTTCAAACTTTTCTCTATCTTCTGCAGCATCTACCATTTCTGCTGAAGTTCCTAAAATCGTAACTCCTCTATCTCTAAGGTCATTAGCTAACTTTATCGCCGTTTGTCCTCCAAATTGAATAATTACTCCTGCTGGCTTCTCTTTATCGATTATGTTCATAACATCCTCTGTTACTAAAGGCTCGAAGTATAATCTATCAGCTGTCGAGAAATCTGTTGAAACAGTTTCAGGATTGTTATTTATAATGATACTTTCAATCCCCATATTTCTTAAAGTTTTTATAGAATGAACTGTACAATAGTCAAATTCGATTCCTTGACCGATTCTAATTGGTCCCGATCCAATAACGATTACTTTCTTTTTGTCTGTTACTTCAACTTCATCAAATTGATCATAAGTAGAGTAGAAGTACGATGAATCTGCTGCGAACTCTCCAGCACACGTATCAACCATTTTATAAACTGGCTTTATTCCATAATCTCTTCTTTTTCTAACTATATCCCCTTCAGTTACATTTAACAGTTGAGCAATTCCTTTATCTGAGAATCCTTTTTTCTTTGCATTTTTTAAGAACTTCTCATCCAAATCTTTAAGTTCCATCTTCTTCATTAATTCTTCTTGTCTTACAAGCCACTCTAATTTTTCCATGAAGAACTTATCAATTCCTGTTAATTTTTGTAATTTTTCTTTTACATATCCTCTTCTTAACATCTCCGCAACAACGAAGATTCTTTCATCATCTGGTCTTACAACAATCTCTTTTAACTCTTCCATAGACATCTTTTTAACTACTGGATGCTCTAAGTTATATGTTCCGATTTCTAAAGATCTTAAACCTTTTAAGAATGCTGCTTCGAAGTTATTTCCAATCGCCATAACTTCTCCAGTTGCCATCATTTTTGTTCCTAATCTTTTATTGGCTTTTTTGAATTTATCAAATGGCCACTTAGGAATTTTTACAACTATATAATCTAATGCTGGTTCAAAACATGCAAATGTTTTTCCAGTAACTTCGTTTACAACTTCATCTAACGTATATCCTAAAGATAATCTTGTAGCAACTCTAGCTATCGGATATCCTGTAGCTTTTGAAGCTAGTGCAGAAGATCTTGAAACTCTAGGGTTTATCTCAATTATTGCATATTGGAAAGATTTTGGGTGTAGAGCGAACTGTACATTACATCCTCCTACAACTCCAATTTCGTTTATTATTTTTAAAGCTGATGTTCTTAACATTTGATACTCTCTATCAGATAACGTTTGTGACGGAGCTACAACTATCGAATCTCCAGTGTGTATTCCAACTGGATCGATATTCTCCATATTACAAACTGTAATACAGTTTCCATCTTTATCTCTAATTACTTCATACTCAACCTCTTTCCAACCTAAGATTGATTTTTCAATTAGAACTTGTCCAACTCTTGATAATTTTAAACCTTTTAGTAAAATATCTTCTAACTCTTGAGGATTATCTGCAATTCCTCCACCGCTTCCTCCTAAAGTGTAAGCAGGTCTTACAACAACTGGATAACCGATCTCTTTAGCTACTCTAAATCCTGTTTCTAGATCTTCAACTATTCTACTTTCAATAGTTGGTTCACCTATTTTATCCATTGCCTCTCTAAATAACTCTCTATCTTCTCCTCTTTTTATAGATTCGATAGACGTTCCGATAACTCTCACTCCATACTTCTCAAGGATTCCTTTATCGTTTAATTCAACAGCCATATTTAATGCTGTTTGCCCCCCCATTCCAGCTAATATTGAATCAGGTCTCTCTTTAGCGATTACCTTTTCAACAAACTCTGCCGTAATTGGCTCTATATATATTCTGTCTGCAACAGCTTTATCAGTCATTATTGTCGCTGGGTTTGAGTTTATTAATACAACTTCAATCCCCTCTTTTTTTAATGTTTCACACGCCTGTGTTCCTGAGTAGTCAAACTCTGCTGCTTGACCTATTATGATTGGTCCCGATCCTATTACCAGTGTCTTTTTTATCGATTTATCTAACATTTATATACGCCTCCTGAAAACTCTACTAAAAATCTTAAAATTTTATCCCTCTATTACTGCTAAGAAATCATCAAATAAATATTCTGAATCAGCTGGTCCTGGCCATGCCTCTGGGTGATATTGAACACATAGTATTCTGTGTTCTTCACTTCTCATTCCCTCTATTGAATTATCATTTAAGTTTATATGTGTAACTTTCATTGAATCAGGTACTTTATCTACAACATACCCATGATTTTGAGAAGTTATGAATATTCTATTCTTCTCTAAATCTTTTACTGGATGGTTACATCCTCTATGTCCATATTTTAATTTTTTTGTAGTTCCACCTAAAGCCCAAGCTAAAAGTTGGTGCCCTAAACAGATTCCAACAATTGGTAATTTCCCTACTAATTTTTTAATCTCATTAATAACTCCAGTTAGTTCTGCAGGATCCCCTGGTCCATTTGATAAGAACACTGCGTCTAAATCGTGAGATAACAACTCTTCAGCTGTCACATTCCAAGGGAATACTATTTGATGAATTCCTCTCTCCTCAAAAGATCTAAGTATATTTTTCTTAACTCCAAAATCAATTACCCCGATTCTTTTTCCTGTTCCTGGAATTTCATATTTCTCTTTAGTACTAACTTGCTCAACTGCATCTTTATTACTAAATTTAGCAAAATGCTCATCAATCTCTTTTTGAGTTAAATCTTTTGCCGTTATAAGAGCTTTCATAGCTCCCTCTTCTCTAATTATTTTAGTTAGATGTCTTGTATCTACACCTTTGAAACCAACAACCTTGTATTGTCTTAAAAATCCGTCTAAAGTCATTTCACATCTAAAGTTATTTGGAAGTTTTGCATCCTCTTTGATGATAAACCCTTTCAACTTTATCCCATCTGATTCCATATCCTCTAAATTAATTCCATAGTTTCCTACCATCGGATAAGTCATAACAACAATTTGCCCATAATATGATGGATCTGTTAGTAATTCTTGGTAACCTGTCATTCCTGTATTAAAAACAAGTTCTCCTACACTTTCCCCTAGCTCTCCAAAAATTTTTCCAT
>DIXX01000065.1:2655-2828 GCA_002428805.1 Cetobacterium sp. UBA6069 | reverse complement strand
ATAGATAAAGTTAAAGATAATAAAGTTAATAATTTTTTCATGGTGTTCCCTCCCAATATTATAGTTATATAAAGTAATAAAAAAGCCAGTTGCATTTATCCACTTAAAAGAAAGTGAATAAGTGCAACTGGCTGTCATTTTAAAGACCCTATAGCTTTGCGTCATAAGATTTC
>DIXX01000065.1:1700-2339 GCA_002428805.1 Cetobacterium sp. UBA6069 | reverse complement strand
AGTACAAAAGAGTAATCCTTTGTGTTATAATAAAAAAAAGGTGGTGATTATGATTTATAAAGACATTTATAAGGAGATAGAGCTTTTTAATTTAAAAGGAGTTTCAAAGGCTACATATTTAAAATTAAAAAAACTAAATATTGAAAGTTTGCATAATCTTATCTATTATTTTCCAAGAGCATATGATGACAGAACCAATTTGAAGAAAATAGGTGAGTTAAAAGGTGATGAGTATGTTGTATTAAAAGGAAGTATAATGAATGTATCTGCACCTCCTACAAGAAGTGGAATGAAAATGATAAAAGCCACTATAAGTGATGGAACTGGAATTCTTGAAATAGTATGGTTTCAAAGACCATATTTAAGAAACAGTTTGAAATTAGGAGAGGAGTACATTTTTATAGGAAATGTAAAAAGAGGTTATACATTTCAGATGACTAATCCTGAGTTTAAACTGTATAAAGGGCAAGAAAATAGTGGAGAGATACTTCCGGTTTATAGTGCTATTAAAGAACTAACTCAAAATAGTTTGAGAAGAATTTTAAAAGAAGCAATAAAAACATATATAGATCTCTTTGAAGAGAACATACCAGAAGAGATTTTGAAAGAATATAATCTAATGCCTAGAAAAATGGCTTT
>DIXX01000065.1:0-1445 GCA_002428805.1 Cetobacterium sp. UBA6069 | reverse complement strand
GCAGTAGAGGAACTTTTGGTTTTAGAAATGGGAATTTTACAAAAACGTTTTGAGGTTGATTTGAACAATAGTGGTGTATATAAAATAGAAGGAAAAAAAGAGCTGGTTTCAAAATATCTTTCTAATTTAACGTTCAAATTAACAACTGCACAAAAGAGAGTTATAACAGAAGTTTATAAAGGTTTAAATGCAGGTAGAATTATAAACTATTTAATTCAAGGTGATGTAGGAAGTGGGAAAACGATAGTTGCTGTTTTACTACTATTATATATGGTAGAAAATGGATATCAAGGGGTTTTAATGGCTCCAACAGAGATTTTGGCAACTCAACACTATTTATCAATTTATGAAACTTTAGAAAGCTTAGGAGTAAAAGTAGAATTACTAACAGGTAGTATTAAAGGTAAGAAAAAAGATGAGCTTTTAAAAAGAATTCAAAGCGGAGAAACTGATATTGTAATAGGAACACATGCGATAATAGAGGACAGTGTTCAATTCCATAAATTGGGATTGGTTGTAATCGATGAACAGCACAGATTTGGAGTGGTTCAGAGAAAAAGGTTGAGAGATAAGGGCGTTTTGGCGAACTTAATAGTAATGAGTGCAACTCCTATCCCAAGATCTTTAGCTCTTAGTATATATGGAGATTTAGATGTTGCAGTCATAGATGAACTACCACCTGGAAGAAAACCTATAAAAACTAAGTGGATAAGTGAAGATGTAGATGAAGAGAAAATGTATAGTTTTATTCATAAAAAGTTAGGAGAGGGAAGACAGGCATATTTTGTGGCTTCTTTAATCGATGAAAGTGATAAATTATCTGCAAAATCAACTGAGGAGTTGTATAATGAAGTTTTGAAAAATCTTCCAGGTTATAGAGTTGGTATTTTACATGGCCGTATGAGAAATAAAGAAAAGGATGAGGTTATGCATCAATTTAAAAATAATGAATTAGATATTCTTGTTTCAACTTTAGTAATAGAGGTTGGAGTAAATGTACCAAATTCAAGTATAATGGTGATAACGAACTCTGAAAGATTTGGTTTGGCTACTCTTCACCAATTGAGAGGAAGGGTTGGAAGAGGAGAGCATCAATCATATTGTTTCCTGTTGTCAAATACAGAAAACGATAGCTCTGCAGCAAGATTAAAAGTTTTAGAAAGTACTGAGGATGGATTTAAAATAGCTGAAGAGGATTTGCGTCTTAGAAAAGCTGGAGAAATCTTCGGTGTTAAACAAAGTGGTTTAAGTGATCTGAAATTTATTGATATAGTCCATGATGTAAAAACAATAAAATTGGTTAAAGATATATGCACTGAATATCTAATTAAAAATTCAGGAAAGATAAAACATAAAGTTTTAGTAGAAGATATTGATGAAAAGTTTAACAAAAGTTTGACCTCGTAAAAGATGTTATGATAAAATATGAGGTAAAATTAATTAAA
>DIXX01000054.1:7412-20750 GCA_002428805.1 Cetobacterium sp. UBA6069 | reverse complement strand
TTATTTTTTTACTCTTGATATATTGACGTTTACGTTGTAATATTACTACTGAAAATTCTATTTAAAAAGCAGGAGGTTTTTTATGGATTATAAAATCATTACAAATAATAATAAAGTATTCAATTTCTTCAAAGAAACAGACAACGTAATTTTTTTAGAGAACTACAACATCAAAGAAGTTTTAAATTTCATAGAAAAAAAATGTCTTGAAGGTCATAGACTTTTAAGTGATCCAATTTTATATAACTTAGAAAATCAAAATAATCCATTCAAGTCGATTTTGATTACAAACAAACAACTTGAAGATAACTCTCACTCTATAAAAATAATTCTTGGAGTTTTAGACATCATTAAAAAAGTTAACTTCACACCAAAAGAGCAACAATCAGACATATCTTTAGAAGAGTTTAGATTTGTAGATTTAAATCTAATTCGAGATAGTATTTCTAAAATAAATTTACTTTAATTATCTTTAAATTTGGATAGGTAAAATACCTATCCATTTTTTATTTTTTTATATAATTTTAATCTGGATTATTGTATAATAAAATAAACTATATTTGGAGGAATTGCAATGGAGTTGATTATTTTAACTGGACTTAGTGGCTCTGGAAAGTCAACAGGTTTAAAAACTTTAGAAGATTTAGGATTTTTTACAATGGACAATATTCCATTCAGATTTGCTGGCTTAATTTTAAAAGATTTACAAACCTCTAGAAAAGAGAATGGTGTAAAAAAAATTGCACTAGGTCTCGACATCAGAACGGTAATTGATGCGAATGATTTCGATACTTTTTTTAACGAGATTGATAATCTTAATATCGATTATAAAATAATCTTTTTAGAAGCCTCAACTCAATCAATTTTAAACAGATATAATCTTACAAGAAGAAAACACCCTTTAACTAAAGATACACTTTTACAAAGTATTGAAGATGAAATCTATCTTATGGAAGACATAAAAGATAAAGCCAACATGATTATTGATACTAGTTTTTTAACAGGAAAAGAGTTGTCTAGAAAAATAGAGATGGCTGTAGCATCTTTTTCTAAAAATATTCTTTTAAATATACATCTTCAATCGTTTGGTTTTAAGCACGGAGTTCCTATTGATGCCGATATGATTTTTGATGTTAGGACTCTTCCTAACCCTTATTATTTAGATACTCTACGTGAAAAAACTGGATTTAACGATGATGTTTATGATTATGTAATGAGTTTTGAGTCAGCTCAAATTTTATACTCTAAAATTTTAGATTTGATTACCTTCCTTATTCCTGGGTACATCAAAGATGAAAAAAGACATCTTACAATTGGAATTGGATGCAGTGGTGGAAAGCACCGTTCTGTTTCCTTTGTTAGAAGGCTTCAAAAGGATTTAAACACACTTCAGGAGATAAATATATACTCAATACATAGAGAAAAAGAGAGAGGAAACTGGTAAAATATATGATTACAGTTTTTAACAAAGATATCCCTGACAATCCTGGTGTATATCTGATGAAAAATAAATCCAAGATTATCTATGTTGGAAAAGCAAAAAATCTTTCAAATAGAGTTAATTCGTACTTTAACAGAGAACATCAAAACGAAAAAACTAAGGAATTAGTTAAGCATATTGATGATATTGATTTTATTATTTGTACTTCTGAAATTGATGCTTTAATTTTAGAAAATAACCTAATTAAAAAGTATTCGCCTAAATATAATATAAATCTAAAAGATGAAAAAACTTATCCTTATATTTTAATAACAGATGAAAAGTTTCCTAAAATTTCAATTGTCAGAACCACTCGGAAATTAAATCAAAATTTAGGAGATTACTTTGGCCCGTTTCCATTTGGTGCTTGGAATTTAAAAAATACATTATCTAAGCTGTATAAAGTAAGAGATTGCAATAGAGATATGGAGAAAATATATTCTAGACCCTGCCTCAAATTTTATATGAAACTTTGTTCTGCTCCTTGTAAATATAAGAATATCTTTATAGAATACAACGTAGGTATTTCTGATATTAAAGAGATTTTAAAAGGAAATACTACAACCGTCATCGAAAAACTAGAAAAAAATATGAATGAATCTGCTAAAAATATGGAATTTGAAAAAGCTATTTTATTTAGAGAACAAAAAAAAGAGATCGAAACAAATATCCAAAAACAAATAAGTGAAGCTAACTCATCTATCGATGAAGATGTTTTTACACTTTTGATAGAAGACAATAAAATTTTCCTATGTATTCTAAATATAAGAGAGGGTAAAATTTTAGGTAAAAATTTTCATTCTATAAATCTAGAAAATAAAATT
Source organism: Cetobacterium sp. UBA6069 (assembly GCA_002428805.1). Taxonomy (GTDB): domain Bacteria; phylum Fusobacteriota; class Fusobacteriia; order Fusobacteriales; family Fusobacteriaceae; genus Cetobacterium_A. The sequence continues at coordinate 18,446 of DIXX01000054.1, read as the reverse complement.
TATGACAACATTATTGAGGATACTATTATGAGCTATTATTCTAAATATCCAATACCTAAAAATATAATTTTTGACGATTCAGTAGAATTACTAAAAGAAAATATTAACCATATTTTTGAAGCAATTTCAAAACATAAGGTTTCACTATTTTTTCCAAAAATAAAATCTCGTAGAAGAGATGTTTTAGAGATGGGCCTTTTAAATTTAAAAAAAGATATTGAAAACTTCTACAATAAAAAATCTGTTGTTGAAAAAGGTTTAAGTGATTTATATACAAAACTAAACCTAAAGCGTTTTCCATTCAAAATTGAATGTTTTGATATTTCAAATATTTCAGGTAAAGATGCTGTTGCATCTATGAGTGTATCTGTTGAAGGAAAAAAAGCTAAAAAGTTTTATCGTAAATTTAAAATTACAAGTAAAGACACACCCGATGATTTCGCTATGATGAGAGAAGTCATAGAGAGGCGTTATTCAAAACTACCTCTCGAAGAGTTCCCAGATATTATTTTAATTGATGGAGGCTTAGGACAGATCAATGCTGTCGGAGAAATCCTTGAAGATATTGGAAAAGGCGGTGTATCAGAGCTTTTAAGCATTGCTAAAAAAGAAGAGGAAATCTATAAATTTACAGAAAATACTCCATATATATTTTCTAAAAGCGATGAAGCTTTAAAAATTTTACAAAGAGTTAGAGATGAAGCACATAGATTCGGTGTTACTTACCATAGACTACTTAGAAATAAAAGAGTTATCTCTAGCCAATTAGATACTATCCCTGGTATAGGGCCAAAAAGAAAAGAGATTCTTTTAAAAACATTTGGCTCAGTAAAACAAATTCAAAATGCAACTTTAGAGGAATTAGAAAAAGTTATTCCTAAACACCTAGCCTTAAAAATAAAGGAGATGATTTAACACTATGAAAAAAATTCTTTTACTTTTTTCTTTAATTACACTTGTTGGTTGTTCACAATTTTCTGCTAGAAAAGATCAAAGTCAACAAATTACATTCAAAAGTTCTATTCCTGAAGGAAAATATAATTTTAATTTAGTTTCTTTTAAATACCCTGAAAATTACAACGACAAAATTAATTTTTTAAAAAACTTAAACAACACCCTAGAAAATCTTAATGCTATTCAAAAAGAAAACCTTAATCTTCTTATTACAAATGAAATGGATATCGATTTCAACTCTTTATTCAGTACTGGTTGGCTAGATAAAGAGATTCTAGGAATGAAAATTGTTGAAGATTTAGAATATGATGAAAAAATCTATTTAAACAAATTCAATATCGGTGTTCCTACTGAAGCTGGAGAAAATCAGAAGCTATTAAATAGACAATACTTCCTATTATTGCAACTTACAGGTAACGAAGCTCTTTACAATCCCGAGTTTCTTTATACAGAACTTGACAAAAGTTTACTAATGGAAGATGTTTTATTAAATAGAAAGTCTTTAATTGAAAATATCAATTCAATTAAGAAAAATTTTGTTTATTCTGACTCTATTAGTGATGATAAAAAAATTATTTATATTGAAGAGAAAAATAGAGTTATCGAAACTTTAACAAATAAATCTGTTATTTTCCAAAACTCAAATATCAACTCTGGATTTAGAGTACTACCTAACTCACTCGTTTTATTCCCTGGTAATGAGAATAAAAAATATTTATCTACTGAGGATTATGAGTTTACATCAAGTATAGTTTCGGTCGTAAATTTTGAGGAGTTACAGAAAATAACAAATACTTCAGCTTCTGTTTCTAAGCTAGCATCTTGGGAAAGAAAAAAACGAATCGAAAATAATACTACAGAATCTCTTGAATTAAGATTTTCTAATTGGGAGGTCAAGTAATTGATTATCTATTTTTCTTTTATTATTTTATTTTTTATTTTCTTTTTAATTTTAAAAAAAGTTGAAAAGAAAAACTTTGAAGAAACAAGTAAAATTTTAAAAAGCTTTGTTAGCAAAGAGTTTCTTACAGATATATCCGAAGATTTAAAAAATGATTATGAAAGAGCTACAACAGCTATCACAAAACAAGATTTAGAACTTGATAACTCTATCGAAGAATTAAGAGAGTATAAAAAAGAGCTTGAGGTTACCTACGAATCTTTACTTACAAAATCTAAACAACTTGAATACAGTAACCAAGTTCTAGAACAAAGAGTAGCTAGTTTATCTAATATCAACTCTTTATCAAGAACTGTTCTTTCAATTATGGAATTAGATAAGATTATCTCTACTATACTTGACGCTTATTTTGTTTTAACTGGAGCCAAAAGAATCTCCCTTTACCTTTGGGAAGGAGGTAGACTTTTAAACAAAAGAATTAAAGGTGATATCCATTTCAAAGGAGAATTGAGTTACCCTGAAGAGGTATTATCTCAGTTTACTCGTAAAGATTATAAAAAAGTTTATAATGAAATCTTAAAAGGGTTCTCTATAACTCCTGATGAAAAAATAATTGCATCACCACTTACTGTAAAAGGAAAGGAACTTGGAGTTATCTTCATAATCGAAGATAAATCAAAACTTATCAAAAGTGATGAAGAAACAATATCTGCACTTACTATACAAGTTGCAATAGCTATCAATAACGCCCAAATATATTCTGATTTAGTTATAAAAGAAAGAATGTCTCAAGAGCTTGAAGTAGCTTCTAGAATTCAAAAAAGAATAATCCCTAAAAAAATTAAAAAAGTTTTAGGACTAGATGTTGCTACTTTCTTTGAACCAGCAAAAGAGATTGGAGGAGACTATTATGATTATTCTCTTTTAAGTGAAAAAACATTCAGTATTACAATTGCTGATGTTAGTGGAAAAGGAGTTCCTGCTGCCTTTCTTATGGCCCTTGGGCGTTCGGTTTTAAAAACACTTGAACTTCAAGGTGAAGAACCTTGTTGTAATGTAAAAAAACTGAATAAACTTATCTACCCAGATATAACAGAAGATATGTTTATTACTATGATGCACAGTAAATATGATTACGACACTAAAATTTTAACTTACTCTAATGCCGGTCACAATCCACTTGTTGTTTTTAATAGTGAAACCGGGCTTATTGAAACTCACTCTGTGAAAGGAGTCGCAATCGGATTTTTAGATGATTATAATTATCGTCAAGGAGAGATTAAATTAAACATCGGAGATATCGTTGTATACTATACAGATGGAATTACTGAAGCTGAAAATAGCAGCAAGCAACTTTTCGGAATAGAGCGTTTAAAAGATATTTTACTTCAAACTTCTTCTCTTTCAGCTAAAGAAATAAAACAAAAACTATTATCCGAAGTTAATAATTTCCAAAATGGTTGTGAACAAAATGACGATATAACATTCGTTGTAATCAAACGAGAAGAATAAAAAAAGTTGACTAGTTTTATATAACATAATATAATTTTAAAAGGTTATTTTTTACAACGTTATATTGAAATAAATTTAGGGAGGATTCTAAGTGAATAATTATATCTTAGAAATGCAACACATCAGAAAAACTTTCTTAGATGGCAAAGTTATCGCAAATGACGATATTACTTTAAAAATCTTAAAAGGTGAAAAACATGCTATTGTTGGCGAAAACGGAGCAGGTAAGTCAACACTTATGAAAATGTTAAATGGTCTTTATACTCCAACTTCTGGTAAAATATTTTACCACGGGAAGGAAGTAGAAATAGATTCGCCTAGTAAAGCTGCTGAGTTAGGAATTGGAATGGTTTATCAACATTTCATGTTAGTTCCAACTCTAACTGTTGCTGAAAATATGATTTTAGGTGTTGAACCTAAAAAAGGTCTATCTTTAGATATTAACAAAGCTAGACAAGATGTTATCGAGGTTTCAAAAAAGTATGGTTTAGCGATTGATCCTGATGCTTTAGTATCTGATCTTTCTATCGGAATGCAACAGAGAGTTGAAATTTTAAAAATTCTTTTCAAAGGCGCAAACCTTTTAGTTTTCGATGAGCCTACGGCTGTTTTAACTCCACAGGAGATTAAAGAGCTTTATAAAATTATGGACAACCTAATTGCCGAAGGGAAAACTATTATCTTTATCTCTCATAAACTTCAAGAAGTTCTTGATATTTCTAACAACATAACAGTTATTAGAAGAGGAGCAGATATTGCTAATTTTGCTACTGAAGATGCAACTAAAGAGAAAATTGCAAACGCAATGGTTGGAAGAGCAGTACTATTTACAACAGAAAGACCAGAAGTTGAAATTGGAGAAACGGTTTTATCTGTAAAAAATGTTAGCGTTAAAGACCATCTTGGGGTTATGAAAGTGGAAAACGCGTCATTCGAAATTAGAAAAGGTGAGGTTCTTGGAATTGCAGGAGTTGAGGGAAGTGGACAAACTGAACTTGTAGAAGCCCTTACTGGTTTAAGAGAAACTTGCTCTGGTGAAATGATTCTAGACAATGTTATCTTAAAAAGAAAAACTCCTAGAAAAATATCTCTACTTGGTCTTGCTCATATTCCTGAGGATAGACATAAAAGAGCTGCTGTTTCACAATTTAGTGTTATGGAAAACTTTGCTCTTGGTCTTGAAAGAGATGAGTATTCAAAATTTGGTCTTCTTAATTTCTTCAAATTGAGAAAAGATGCTGAAATGTTTATGGAAAAGTACGATGTTAGACCTAGAAGTGTTGATACTGATTTCGGTAGACTTTCAGGTGGAAATCAACAAAAAATTATAGTTGCTAGAGAGCTAGAAAAGAAAAATAACAACCTTATTATAGCTGGTCAACCAACTAGAGGTGTAGATATTGGAGCTATTGAATCAATACATAAGCTTATCCTTAATGAAAAAGAAAAAGGAAAAGCTGTTATGGTTGTTTCATCAGAGTTATCTGAAATTTTAAACCTATCAGATAAAATTGCAGTTATGTGTGCAGGTAAAATAACTGGAATTCTTTCTAGAGAAGAAGCAAACGAAGAAAAAATTGGAATACTTATGGCGGGTGGTAAACTTGATTAAAAATAAAAATATTTTAAACGCACTTGTTCCTATCGTAGCTGTTTTATTAGCGCTACTGATTGGAGCAGGTATAATCTTATATATGGGCGAGAGTCCTATAAAAGCATACTATTATCTATTCACAGGAGCTTTTGATGGTCTTACTCCTATAGCTAGAACTCTTTTAGAAGCAACACCTCTTATTTTTACAGGACTATCTGTTTTAGTTGCATTTAAAGGAGGAATGTTTAACATTGGTGCTCAAGGACAAATGACTATGGCTGGACTTGCTGCTGCTGCTGTTGGTGGATTCGTTGCTAATGTATTTATCAGTAACGTATTTGTTATATTAATAATTGGAGGTTTAGCTGGATTCTTATGGGCTGCTGTTGCTGGTTGGTTAAAAGCTAAACTTGGAGTTCATGAAGTAATATCTACTATCATGCTTAACTATATTGCGGTTAGCTTTGAACAGTACTGTTTAAACTATCCACTTAAAGCTCCTGGATTCAATCCACAAACTCCTGCTGTTATTCAATCTGCTAGATTAGGAAAACTATTAGATGTTAGAGTTCCTTTAAATTATGGATTTATAATTGCACTAATTTCTGTTTTTGTAGTTTGGTTTATACTTGAAAAAACAGTTCTTGGATATCATATTAAAGCTGTTGGTTTTAATCCTACAGCTGCTGAAAATAATGGTATAAATGTAAAAAAAGTTATCCTTTTAACTTTAGGAATAGCTGGATTCTTAGCTGGTCTTGGTGGAGTTGAGAGAGTTCTTGGTGGAGTTGGACAATATGCTTATAAAACAGGTTTAACTGCTACTTACGGATTTGATGGAATAGCTGTTGCTCTTCTTGGAAAAAATACACCCATCGGAGCTTTATTAGCTGCAATTTTATTCGCTGCTCTTAGAGTTGGTGGTAGAGCTATGCAATTCAATACAACTGTTCCGAGCCAAATGGTTATAATGATTCAAGCTATTATTATCTTATTAATTGCTGCTGAAAATATGATTAGATCTTGGTTAGAAAAAAAAGGTTCAAAAGGAGGAGCTGAGTAATGGTAAGTATCATTTTAAGTTTAATTTTAGCCACAATCAGGCAAGCTGCTCCAATTCTTATTACAGCAATTGGTGGAATGTTCTCTGAAGTTTGTGGAGTTGTCAATATAGGTCTTGAAGGGATGATGCTTATTGGTGCATTCTCTTCTGCTGTAGTTTCATATTATACTGGTAGCTGGGTTCTTGGAATTTTAGCTGGTGCAATCTCTGGTGGACTGATTGCTTTAGTTCATGCTATAATCAGTATTAAATATAGAGGAAACCAAACTGTATCTGGTGTTGCGATAAATCTTTTCGCTTCTGGATTCACAATCTTTATGCTTAGAGTTCTGTTCGAACAAGCTTCAAACAGTCCCGCTGCAACTAGAATACCTTTATTATTTAATTTCTCTATATTAATTTACATAATATACGGTCTGGCTATATGGTCTGGTTACTTCCTTTACAAAACAGTTACAGGTCTTAGAATGAGAGCTGTAGGGGAATATCCTTTAGCTGCAGATACTGTTGGTATCAGCGTTGCTAAGGTTAGATATTTTGGTGTTGTTATGTCTGGAGTTTTTGCTGGACTTGGAGGTACATATTTAGCAATTGGAGCTCTTAGCCAATTTTCTAAAGAGATGTCTGCAGGAAGAGGATTTATTGCTCTAGCTGCACTTGTATTTGGTAAATGGAAACCAAAAGGTGTTTTATTTGCTAGTTTATTATTTGGATTTGCTGATGCTGCACAAACAGTAATTCAACAATACGTTACATTTGTACCACCACAATTTATCCAAATGATTCCATACTTATTAACTCTTCTAGCTCTTGCTGGAGTTGTTGGTAAAGCAGTTGCACCAAGTGCTGCTGGAAAACCTTATGACAAAAATACAATCTAATTGATTACGGGTGGTGACAATGAGTAAAGAGAAATTTTCAAGCGTAGGTGGACAAGCAGTTATAGAAGGGGTTATGATGAGAAATGCTGACCTTTTAGCTACAGCTGTTAGAAAACCCAATGGTGATATTGTTTACAAGAAAACAAAAATATCTAAAAGTAGAAATAAACTTTCTACGATTCCTTTTCTTAGAGGTGCTATAACTCTTTTTGATTCTCTAGTTTTAGGAGTTAAAGAGCTTACCTTCTCAGCTAATCAAGCTGAGGCTGAAGAAGAGCAACTGTCTCAAAAAGAGGCTGTAATGACTACCATTGTTTCTTTAGCTTTGGGAATTGGTCTTTTTATTGTTCTTCCCTCTATTATAAGTAGTTTTTTATTTAAAGATAACAAAATTTATAGCAATCTTTTAGAAGCTGGATTAAGACTTTCATTCTTTGTGCTTTATATTTTCTTAATCTCGTTCTCAAAAGATATTCAAAGAGTTTTTCAATATCATGGTGCAGAGCATAAATCAATATATGCATATGAACAACATTTAGATTTAACACCTGAAAATGCTAAAAAGTTTACAACGTTACATCCTAGATGTGGAACTAGTTTCTTATTAATAGTTATGTTCATTGCTATTATTGTTTTTACTGGTTTAGATTTTATTCTTCCGCCACCAAGTAGTTTTACTACAAAATTACTTACTAAAGTTCTGTTGAGAGTAATGTTTATGCCTTTAATTGCAGGTATATCTTATGAGCTTCAAAGATACACAAGTAATCATCTAGACAATATTTTTGTTAGAATGATTGCAGCTCCTGGAATGGCATTACAAAAGATTACAACTAAAGAACCTGATCTTGATCAACTTGAAGTTGCTATTGTAGCGATAAAAGTAGTTTTAAATGAACCTGTTGAAAATGCGACTGAGGTTTATTAATAAAATATATTTATTGTTTTTTAATGGTCTAAATTTTAAATTTAGACCATTTTTTTATTTTATCCACTTGATTTAATCTCTTCTCAGTAGTATATTTAAATTATAGAATTAAAAATTGGGAGGTATATATGAATTATAAATTTGTTCAAAATAAAAACTGTGAATTTTTTCCATGTCATAAAGTAGAGAACAATGAGAACTTTAACTGCTTATTCTGTTATTGTCCACTTTATATGTTAGGAAATGACTGCGGCGGTAAGTATAAACATACTGCAGGAGGAGTTAAAGACTGCTCTGACTGTATTCTTCCCCATATAAAAGATGTTGGATATAATCATATTCAAAAGAAAATGATGGAAGTTATTGAAATTGTCAGAAACAACCATCTTAAAGATATTGGTGAAGAGGATAAAATAATCAACTTAAAATAAGTAAAATTTAAAATAGTGAGGTGATTTTATGAATCCAAATAACTTTACAGAAAATTCAATGCTAGCATTGACTGATGCCCAAACTCTTGCCCAAACTTATATGCAACAAAGTATTAAACCAGAACTCTTAGCACTAGCTCTTGTCGGACACAAAGAGGGGCTTATTGTTAGAGTTCTTACTAAAATGGGACTTGATACTAACTCTTTACAAAATTCTTTAGAAACTCTTTGTAATCGACTTCCAAAAGTTTCAGGACCAACTTCTTCAATCGGAGTTGATAGTAAAACTAACGAAATTCTTACTGAAGCCCAAAAATTAATGCAATCTATGGGTGATTCCTACATCAGTGTTGAACATATCTTTTTAGCACTTTTAGATAAAACTACTTTTTTAAATAATTTAGGTATAAATGCCTCTTTATTTAGAACTACTATTTTAGAGATTAGAGGAAATAAAAAAGTAGATTCTCCTAATCCTGAAGTTAAATATGAAGTTCTAGAAAAATATGGTAGAGACCTAGTTGAGTTAGCTCGAAAAGGAAAAATTGATCCAATCATTGGAAGAGATAGTGAAATTAGAAGAACTATTCAAATTATATCTAGAAGAACTAAAAACAACCCTGTTCTTATTGGAGAACCAGGAGTTGGTAAAACAGCAATCGCTGAAGGATTTGCTCAAAGAATTTTAAATGGAGATGTTCCTGATTCTTTAAAAAATAAAAAAGTTTTCTCTTTAGATATGGGATCTCTTATTGCTGGAGCTAAATTTAGAGGTGAGTTTGAAGAGCGTTTAAAAGCGGTATTAAAAGAGGTTGAAGATTCTAACGGTGAAATTATACTATTTATTGATGAAATTCATACAATTGTTGGAGCAGGAAAATCCGATGGTGCTATGGATGCTGGAAACCTTTTAAAACCTATGCTTGCTAGAGGTGAAATTAGAGTAATTGGTGCTACGACTCTCGATGAATATAGAAAATATATCGAAAAGGATCCCGCACTTGAAAGACGTTTTCAAATAGTAATGGTAAACGAACCTACTGTTGAAGATACTATCTCTATTTTAAGAGGAATTAAAGAAAAATTTGAAGTTTATCACGGAATAAGAATTGCCGATGGAGCAATTGTAGAAGCTGCTGTTCTTAGTAATCGATATATTCCCGACAGACAACTTCCTGATAAGGCGATAGATTTAATCGATGAAGCTGCTGCAATGATTAGAACTGAAATGGATTCTATGCCAGAAGAGCTCGATCAACTTACTCGAAAAGTTATGCAACTTGAAATTGAAAAAGAAGCTTTAAAAAAAGAAAGCGACCCCTATTCAAAAGAAAGACTTGAGATATTAGAAAAAGAGCTTTCAAATTTGATTCAAAATAAATCTATTTTAAAGGCTCAATGGGAAAATGAAAAGCAAGATTTAAATAAAGTTAAGGATATAAAAGCTGAGATTGAAAAAGTAAAACTTGAAATTCTTGAAGCTGAAAGAAAATATGATTTAAATAAATTAGCCGAACTTAAATATGGTAAACTTGCTACTCTTGAAAAAGAGTTAATCCAAGAGCAAAAACGTTTAGAAGAAGCTCCTACAAATAGACTTGTAAAACAAGAAGTAGGAGTTGAAGAAATTTCTGAGATAATTTCAAAATGGACTGGAATTCCTCTTTCTAAACTTATGGAAAGTGAAAAAGAAAAACTTTTACTTTTAGAAGATAATCTGAATGCTAAAGTGGTTGGACAGGCTGAAGCTGTCAAAGCTGTTTCTGAGACAATTTTAAGAGCTCGTGCAGGATTGAAGGATCCTAACAGACCTATCGGTTCATTTGTCTTTTTAGGCCCTACTGGAGTCGGTAAAACGTATCTAGCTAAGTCTCTTGCATATTTTTTATTTGACAACGAAGAAAATGTACTTAGAATTGATATGAGTGAGTATATGGATAAGTTCTCTGTGACTAGATTAATAGGAGCTCCTCCAGGATATGTCGGTTATGAAGAAGGTGGTCAATTAACTGAAGCAGTTAGACGAAAGCCCTACTCTGTTATATTATTTGATGAAATCGAAAAAGCTCATCCGGACACATTTAACATCTTGCTTCAAGTTTTAGATGATGGAAGATTAACTGATGGTCAAGGTAAAGTTGTTGATTTTAAAAATACTCTAATTATCATGACATCTAATATCGGTAGTCATCTAATCCTAGAAGATCCTACTTTAAATAGTAATACAAGAGAGAAGATCAATCAAATGATGCTTGCAAACTTTAGACCTGAATTTTTAAATAGAATAGATGAAACTATTATATTTAAAGGACTTGGTATTGAGGAGATTAAAAATATAGTTCGTCAACTTTTAAAATCTCTTGAGAATAAATTAAAAGAAAGAAAAATAAACTTCAGTATAACAGATTCTGCAGCTGAATTTTTAGCTAAAACAGCTTATGATCCTCAATTTGGTGCAAGACCACTTAGAAGATATATTCAAAAATATATCGAAACTGAAATTGCTAAAATAATTTTAAAAGGTGAAATTAAAGATAGAGAAACTATTGAGGTTGGATATAGCGAAGATAAGATAACATTTAAAGTTTTTTAATTTTTAATAATTTTTATAAAAAATGGGTTAATAACCCATTTTTTATATTGACATTTTTTAAAAAAAATGTTATTATTATATAGCTTGGTAACGATAGCTACGGAGGTACACCCAGTCACATTTCGAACCTGGAAGTTAAGCCCGTAAACGCCGAAAGTACTTGGGGGGCAGCCCCCT
>DIXX01000054.1:0-7244 GCA_002428805.1 Cetobacterium sp. UBA6069 | reverse complement strand
TGCCAAGCTTTTTTATTGGCTGATTAAATAAAAAAACTAAAAATATCTAAAAATGAGAAAAGGGACTCTAAAGTCCCTTTTTTGCTACCTTCTATTGTATCTTGGAATTATCTCTTCTTCTTCATCAAATCTTGGATTTGTTATATTATTTGATAACTCTTTATATTCTATCTGATAATTTTTATTTTTAGGAATCGAGCAATATATTTTATCTCCTGGATTAATAATTTGTCCCTCTTGAATATGTACCGCTCCACTAATAAAGTCCAAAACTCTCTGTGATTTTTCTGAATCTAAATCACATAAATTTATATGAACTATTTTCTCTGATTTTATATGTTCTACGCACTTTAAACAATCTTCGAATCTAGTTGGTTTTAAAAAAATTATATCAAAATCGGCCATTTTTTTACCCCCTTCTTTTTTATAAAATTATACAACACTATTTACAAATTTTCTACTACTCTTTTTATAATTTCTTCTGGCGAAAGCTCTGTTGTGAATCCAGCAGCTTTTATATGCCCGCCGCCACCAAAAAGTCCAGCAATTCTATTCACATCTACATTATGCTTACTTCTCATACTTCCTTTTATTTTTCCTATTTCATCCTCTCTTAAAAATAGAGATACTTCACTATCGCTATAATTAACAAGTTCTTCTACAACTCCTTCTGTATCATCTTTCATTGCATTTAAACTTTTTAAACCTTCATAAGATAGATTGAAATACATTAATTTCTTTTCCTCAACAAACACCATTTCACTTAAAGCTTTTCCTAAAACTTTCATCCTTTGGAAAGATTTCGTTTTAAAAAAATCATTTACTATTTTATTGTTATTTACACCTAGCTTCATTAACTCTGATGCTACTAAAAATGTTTTATCTGTCACATTACTATGAGCAAAATTTCCAGTATCATTTACTAACCCTAAGTAAATTGCTTCTCCCATTTCTAGTGTTATCTCAATTTCTAGTTCTTTTAGAATCGAGTACATCATTTCCGATGTTGAAGAGATATCTTTTACTATATTGATATCACCGTATTTAGGATTACTTATATGATGATCTATATTTATCTTAAATGCATTCCCCATTAATCCTTCTACTTTACCTACCCTTTCTATTGTCGCTGAATCAACAAAAATAGCTAAATCATAATTTGGATTAATAATATCCTCTACTTTTTTTATTTTTTCAGTTCCTTTTAAAAAAGATATATTTTTTGGAACAGAATCTTGTAAAACAAAATCTATTTTTTTCTCTGGATATTTATTTTCTAATCCAAGTAGAAGAGATAATCCAGCTCCAACTGTATCTCCATCCGGATTTACATGTCCAGCTATAATTATACTACTACTTTGCTCAATCTTCTCTTTTATTCTCATTCTTACTTTCCCTTTCTTTTAGCTGTTGACTCTGTATCAAAGGTATATCCTCTTCCTAAAACTTCATGGACATCAGATACAACTACAAATGCTTCTTTGTCTACTGCTGTTATTAACTCTTTTAATAAAAATATCTCTCTATTTCTCAATACTGTAGTCACTACATCTCTTTTATTTTTTGAGTATAGTGCCTCTGCTTTATAATAATTTCCTGTTTTTCCCAAATCTTCAACTATTATTTTTCTAACCTTTTCAACTTCAGATGTAACTATATATGCCATTTTAGCATCTCCAAGTCCATTGATCATCTTATTGATTACAACTCCAGTCATATATAGATTTATTAGAGCGTATAAAGCTTTTTCGGCTCCAAATATATACGCTGCTACTAATACAACTGTTGAGTCTATCATTATTAATGCTTGTCCTATTGGTATTCTAAAAAATTTATTTAAAATTCCAGATATAATATCACTTCCACCAGTTGTTCCACCAGCTTTTATAACTGTCCCAAGCCCTATTCCCATAAGTAATCCACCATAAAGAGTTCCTAAGAGAATATTACCCGGATTAGTAAAATCAATAATTTTATCTATTTCAGGTACAACCTTTTTTACCAACTCAACATTTAAAGAGATAAAAGAGATCCCTGCTAATGTTTTTGCTCCATATGATTTACCGAATATTTTTACTCCTATTAAAAAAAGTGGTATATTTATTACAAATATTAAAGTTCCAACAGGAATTCCTGTAACATAGTTTATTAAAATCGAAAGTCCTGTGGCTCCTCCAGGGGCCAAGTTTGATGGAACTAAAAATCCGTTTATTCCTACCGAAGCTATCAGAGTCCCTATATAGATATAGATATATTCTATTAAAACTTTAATTTTTTTTCTTCTCAATTTAAATCCCCCGATTATTAATTATTTTCTCTATAATTTTTATTTTTTAACTCTTTTAAATAAACCTCTTCTGAGTTGTATCCCATCCTTTTTGCCATTAGATTCATAACGGCTATCTCTACCATAGCTGCAGCATTTCTTCCGGAAGATATGTATAATTTTATCTTCGGAACTTCTGTTCCTAGTAAAACTTCTGTTGACTCTTGATAATCCATTGCAGTTAAATAATCTTCACTTTTTAACTCCTGCATTTCAATAATTATATCAAGCCTTTTACTTATTCTTACTGCTCCTACTCCATATAAAGCTTTTACATCTATTATTCCTAATCCACGTATTTCCATAAAGTAAGGTAGCTTAGATGCTCTTCCTGTGATATCACCTATTACTCCTTTTTCAAATCTAACAGAATCATCTGCTATCAATCTGTGTCCTCTATGAATTAGTTCTAAAGCTGTTTCACTTTTCCCTATTCCACTTTTTCCTGTCAACAGTACACCAAAACCATAAAGTTCTACAAACACTCCATGAACAGATGTTGAAGGAGCAAAATAGTTCTCTAAATATGCACTAAAAGTTGCAACAACATGACTTGGCCTATCTAACTTTGTTTCTAATAAAATTATATTCCTTTCGATAATTTTATCTAAAAAATAATTAGGTATATCCTTTACACCAGATATTATAATTGCTGGAAAATCCTCTTTTAAATACCTTTCAAGATTTTTTTCTCTGCTTTCTTCTGAAATACTTTCTAAATACTTAAACTCTGTGTCTGTGAAAAGTTGTAACCCCTTATACCCTTCCTCTCCATATATATCAAAATATCCTGTTAGCGCTAACGAAGGTCTATATACCCCGGTTGTAGTTATGTATCTCGTATCTAAATATTCCTCTCCATTTAAAACATTTAAACTAAATCTTGATTTTATATATCTCACTGGCATACTTGTTTTATCATTCACAACTAAACCTCTCTTTTTATTTTCTCTATTCTCTTCTATCAGCTTTTTGGATTCTTTCCAAAAATATTCAGCTGAATTTACCCCTGTTTTTTTTAATCTATAGTTTATTGCTGCTGTCTCAATTATTATAGCTAGATTTCTTCCTTTTCTAACTGGAAGAGTTACCTTTGGAATTTTAAATCCCAAAAATTCTTCATGAAGTTCATCTAAACCCAATCTATCATAGAATTTTTTTTCATCCCATTTCTCTAGCTCTATCAACAAGTTTATTTTCTTCTCTTTTCTTGTGCTTTTTATACCAAAATGTGTTGTCACATCAATATCATTTCCATCTTTTCCAAAAAGATAAAAGTGACTATCCCCATTTTCTTTATCCGCTGTGTTTGATCCTAATATAAATCTATTTGCTATGTTTTTAATTTTTAAACGAGTGTCAGTTATAAATTTGTGGCCTCTTTCAAGTAATTCAACCGTTGCACCTAATCTTGCATCTTCATATCCTGTTAGTAGTAATCCAACACCATAAACATCTAAAAGTATATACTCATCTATCAATATCTCTTCTGCTAAAACTTTTTGTAGATAAAATTTTGCATTTCTAATAAACTCTATTGTTTTATTATTTGACTTCAATACTGGTTTTTTATATTTTTCAGCTATATAGACAATCTCATCTACTATTTCATTTTCTAAGGTTACAACTAATACTGGAAACGAATAGCTCATATATTTGTTCAAAATTTCCCTTCGCTTTTCTGCATCCATTCTTTCCAAATAACCGATCTCTTTTTTTCCTAAAACATTAACATTTATAAGTAACTCTTCCCCTTCTGAAAAAAAACCATTTAATTCATATCCAACTCTATAGATACTCTGATTTCTTATCTCTGAATCCATACTCACATCTAAAAGGGGTACTAATCCTAGAGCATCTGCTAAATCTTTAACTTTCGGAAACTTTCTTTGTTTGATTCTTTCCATTTTAAACTCCCCTAGTTAACTTTATAAAACTCACTATTTCTTTCAGTATAAGTTTTATCTATTTTTTCTAAAAAAATCTGTTTCTTTTCTTCTCGTTTAATATACTCAGATTTTAAAATAATAATTTGTTTATATAAATAATAACTAATCACTAAAATTATAACTAGTACAAATAATTTTAATGATCCTCTATTTTTCATTTTTCAATACTTCCTCTTTAAGTTTACTCAAAAGATAGAATGACCCACAGAATAAAATTGCTTTACTATCATATTTCTTAGCCAATTCATAAGCTTCGAAAATATTCTCTTTATATTCTTTATCAATTTTATTTGATGCTTCATAAAGCTCAGTAGCACTCTGCCCTCTTTTGTTTTCAGATAAAGATGTAAAAATTATCTTTTTTACACAAGGCTCTAATATACTCAATATTTTTCTGTAATCTTTGTCCTTTAGAATTGAAACAACAGCTACTATCTCGTCTTTTTGATAACCTAATTTTAGTGTATCACAAAGCGTTTTCATCCCATCTTCATTATGAGCTCCATCTAAAATTAAAACTTTATCATCCGAAGGAATTATTTCAAATCTACACTGCCACTTTACTTTTTGAACAGCTTTTTTTATAGTTTCAACAGGAATTTCCAACTCTCTCAAAACCTCATAAGCACATAAAAAATTCTTATATTGATAATCTCCAAATAAAGAGAATACATATCTCTCACCATCTAAATCTATAACTGTTTTGAAATCTTTAAAATCTAAGCTATATTTTGGAGTTTTATATTTTTCTAAAACATTTGTATAAACGCTTGTTTTCTGTTCTATTCCCTTTATAAAATCAGCATTAGAACAACCTACAATTACTTTCGAACTAGATTTTATTATCCCTGCTTTTTCACATGCTATTTCAAATATTGTTTTTCCTAAAAAATCAGTATGATCTAAACTGACATTTGTTATCACACAAATATCTCCTTTTACAACATTAGTTGCATCAAATCTTCCACCCATACCAACTTCAATTACTGCATAATCAACTTTTTTGTCTGAAAAATACTTAAACATCATTGCTGTTGTAACCTCAAAGAAAGTAGGAGTTATTTCTAACTCCTTAACAATGTTTTTTATATATGAATAATAGTATGCTATCTCCTCATCTGTTATTTCTACTCCATCTACAGATATTCTTTCATTGAATCTAAGAATATGGGGGGATGTATATTTTCCAACTTTAGTTCCAGCTTCTATTAAAACTCTCTCTATTGTTGTTGATGTAGATCCCTTACCATTCGTTCCAGCTACATGTATTGTTTTATAATCAAACTGAGGATTATTCATAGCTTTACAAATATCCTCAATATTTTTCAATCCTAATTTTATACCATGAAGTGAGTATGAATATAGTTCTTCTAATAGTTTTTCAATATTCATAAAGTAATCCCCCTTGTTAAATTTTAATTATAATGCTGCTAGCATTCCTTCTATTATTATTTTTGAATTTTGTGCAGCTAATTTAACAAACTCATCAAAATTCATATTTGCATCGTGATTCGCTTTATCTGATATTGATCTTATTATTACAAATGGCTTATTTAAAACTTGACAAACATGTGCTACTGAAGCTCCTTCCATCTCTGTACACTCTCCAGTAAATGTTTCTCTTAGCCAGTTTATTTTTTCATTTGAAGCAACAAAAGTATCTCCACTCACTATTGTACCTACAAATACTCTCTCTTTACCAAAATTTTCTTCTGCTACTTTTTTAGCTAAAGCTGTTAACTCTTCATCTGATTTAAACTTAGAATTCTCCATTCTTGGAATCACTCCATGTTCATATCCAAAAGCTGTACAGTCAAAATCGTGCTCAATTAAATCTGTTGATACAACAATATCTCCGATATTTATCTCTGGATTTAACCCTCCTGCAACTCCTGTAAACAGTATTTTATCTACGCTGAACTCTTGAATTAATAGAGTTGAGCAAATAGCTGCATTTACCTTTCCTATTCCACACTCAACTAATACAATCTCTTTATTTAAAAGTGTCCCTTTGAAAAATTGATATCCACCAATCTCTCTAGTTTCTACAAGATTCATCACCTCTTTTAATTGTATTACTTCCTCGTGCATCGCTCCAATTATTCCTAATAACATTTTTCCTCCTAATTAACTCTTTATATCTTCTTTTTTTATTTTTTTAGATAACTTCCATCTATCATGGAACCACATCCATTGATTTGGATGATTTTTTATTATACCTTCTATAGTTTCCATTACTATCTGAGTATTTACTTTAACATCATCTTTGAACGAATTCGTTCTTACAAGCTCTATTTCATTTGTAAAATATGTTGTACAAGTATTATCGCCATGCATAACATTATATCCTATTACAAGTGGTAAATTATGCTTTAAGGCTATATTTATAATGCCTGTTGGAGAAACTGTTTCCTCTCCAAAAAACCTTACACTTGCCCCCTTATCTCTATGATCAGTAAATAAGGCTACCATATTCTGTTTCTCTATCTCTTCTAATAACTCTCTTGAAGTTTGTTTTGATTTTTTTAACAATGTTACATTTAATTTTTGTCTAGCCTCTGTTATAAACTTATCAATATAAGGATTTCTCTGAGCTTTAGCGACAGTTACAGTCCTGTATCTCTCTCCTGCTTTTAAATTAGCTTCCATATTCCCCATATGAATCAATGCTACAGCCAATCCATTTTTTTTCTCTTTTAACTCTATCACTCTCTGGAAATCTTCAAGTGAAACATTAGTTTTTAAATAATCTTCAAACCACAATGTTGAGATAAATGCTTTTGCCATTATTTTATATGATTCAATCGCAATTTTTCTTCTCTCTTCGAAAGTTTTATCTGGAAAAGCTAATTTTAAATTTGCTAACGCTATCCATCTTCTTTTTTTTATAAGATAATAGCCTAAAACTCCTAAATTTTCTGCAAACTTAAATCTTGTTTCGCAAAAAAAAAAAATTGAAAAAATTATAT
>DIXX01000027.1:2870-8700 GCA_002428805.1 Cetobacterium sp. UBA6069 | reverse complement strand
ATTTTTTTATTTTTTGTAAAAAATAGAAAAAGAAAAAAGGGGAATTTTAATGAAGAAGAAATTAGTAACAGGATTATTAGGATTATCATTAGCTTCTTTTGGAGCTGAAAGTTTTGAGTTAGGACTTTTATCACCAACACAATTGAGAGGGCCTCAAACAGATGTAAAAGGAGTAAGATTAGGATTAGTATACACTGAAAATAGAAATGTAGAAGGTGTAGATATAAATATAATTGCAAATAAAAAACAAAGCTTTAAAGGTTTATCACTAGGATCTATCTATGATAGAACAGAAGGTAATTTTGAAGGAGCAAAATTAGGATGGTTTTTCTTACCGATTACATTTAATAGTGTAGGTGGAAACATGACTGGAGTTCAATTTGGATTAATAAATATGGTTGAACAAAATACAAAAGGAGTTCAAGTAGGAGGAGTTAACTTTACTGGAACTGGAACTGGATTACAATTAGGATTATTTAATAAAGCTGATAAAATAAGAGGATTGCAGTTAGGGGTTGTAAATATGGCTGAAAATCTAGAAGGACTTCAAATTGGACTTGTAAATATGGCTGATAACAGTGAGATATTTGAGGTACTTCCAATTTTAAACTTTAACTTTAGATTTTAATCTTCTAAATTGACAAAATTAATATTTTGTGATACACTACTATAGTTATTAAAACGAATATTCCGCTTTAATGGAATATAATATTTAGTATTAAATGAATATTCAGGAGGCTAAAATGAAAGAAAAATTAATTCAATTAGTAGAGCAAAGCTACTTAAGAAACGACATCCCAGAATTCAAAGCTGGAGATACTATTGTAGTTCACTACAAAGTAAAAGAGGGTAACAAAGAAAGAATACAGTTATTCGAAGGTGTTGTAATCAGAGTAAATGGTGGAGGAGTAGCAAAGACTTTCACTGTTAGAAAAGTAACTGGTGGAATTGGAGTAGAGAGAATCATTCCTGTAAACTCACCAATGATCGAGAAAATCGACGTTTTAAAGATCGGAAAAGTAAGAAGATCAAAGCTTTACTACTTAAGAGGACTTTCTGGAAAGAAAGCAAGAATCAAAGAGATCAGAAAGTAAGATTTCTAAAGCTAAGGAAGAACAATTCCTTAGCTTTTTTCTTTTTTTTGTGCTAAAATATATATAAATTGACTAGAGGAGTGGGTTTATGAGTAGAGAAAATATAATTTTAAATACGATTTTTTATGTAATTTTATCAGCATTTTTTATCTATATATTTGTGAAAGAAAAAAAGATAGTAGCTATAATAGATGAAAAAAGAACGAAATTTGAAGATAAGCTTGTAGAAAAATTAAACCTATCAGGAAAACCATCAGAAAAAATTCTAAGAAAAATAATAAAATTAATTGAAAGTTTAGGAAGTGCATTAGTATTAGTTTTAATAATACAAAAGTTTTATATAGGTAACTTCTTAGTTCCAACAGGATCAATGATACCAACAATAGTACCAAAGGATAGACTTTTTGGAAATATGGTAATATATAACTTTAAAGCACCAGAGAGGGAGGATATTATTGTTTTTAAAGAACCAATTGAAGATAAAGTTCTTTACACAAAAAGATTAATGGGTCTTCCAGGAGAAACAGTTCAAATAAAATATGAAAAACTTTTTATAAATGGACAAAAAATATCAGATAGACAATATACAGCCCTAGGAGAGCTAGGATCAAAAGAATGGATAGTTCCTAAAAAAGGTGACGTTATATCAATTGTTCCAGGACAAGATTATACATCAACATTCGAAAGAGAGAACATAGATATAGTAAAGGTTCAAAACTTATTAAAAGAAAATGGAGCCTATGTTTCTCAATTGCTACCAGATGTTGAATTTTTAGTAAATGGAAAACAAACAGGAATGATTTTAGACTTTATTCATGAAGAAGAGATTTTAAATGAGTTATTAAAAGGTAATACAGTAACAAAAACTATAAAAGATGATTACTATCTAGCATTAGGAGATAATACAAACGGTAGTTACGACTCTAGAATGTGGGGATTTGTAAAAGATAATAGAATAAAAGGAAAAGCCTTAGTAAGATTTTGGCCTTTAAATAGAATAGGAATTTTAAAATAATTATGATAATAAAACTGAAAAAAGAAAATGAAGAGATACTTTTAAAAATAGCAGAGTTAGAAAAAGAAATTTTCCCAGAAAGTTTTTATTCGCTAGAAGTATTAAAAGAAATGAGTCAAAAGGATGAATATACAATTTTAGTTTGTGATGATGATGTAAAGGGATACCTTTTATTACACGACTCTTATGATTTATATGAAATTATGAAAATTGCAACTAAAAAAGAATTTAGAAAAAATGGTGTTGGTAAAGAGCTAATTGATTATTATTTAAATATATATGATAAAAATTTATTTTTAGAAGTTAGAGAAAGTAATAAAGCAGCAAAACGCTTTTATGAAAATATAGGATTTGTGATAGTTGGAAATAGAAAAAACTATTATCCAAACGGAGAAACAGCAGTTTTAATGTCGCTAGAAAGAAATTAATATACATTTAGGAGGAAAATTAATAATGAACAGAGAAATTTATTCGAACCCTTTAGCAGAGAGATATAGCTCGAAGGAGATGCTAGAAGTATTTTCACCAAAATTTAAGTTCTCTACTTGGAGAAAATTATGGTATGTTTTAGCAGAAACTGAAAAAGAGTTAGGTCTTGATATATCTGATGAGCAGTTAGCAGAAATGAAAGCTAATATAGAGAATATTGATTACGAGTTAGCAAACGAAATGGAAAAAAAGTTTAGACACGATGTAATGGCTCATGTTCATACATTCGGAACAGCAGCACCGAAGGCAATGCCTATAATTCACTTAGGAGCAACAAGTGCATATGTAGGAGACAATACAGATTTAATTCAAATAAAAGAGGGATTAAACATAGTAAAGAAAAAATTAGTAAATGTAATGGATGGATTAGCTAAGTTTTCAAATGAGTATAAAGACTTACCAACATTAGGATTTACTCACTTCCAAGCAGCGCAATTAACTACTGTAGGAAAAAGAGCTACTCTTTGGTTACAAAGTTTAATTTTAGATTTAGAAGAGTTAGACTTTAGACAAGATACATTAAGATTTAGAGGGGTTAAAGGTACAACTGGAACTCAAGCATCTTTCGAAGAGTTATTCAATGGAGATTTTAAAAAAGTTAAAGAGCTAGATGAAAGAGTTGCTGAAAAAATGGGATTCAATAAGAGATTCTTGGTTACAGGACAAACTTATGATAGAAAGATTGATTCAGAAGTTTCAAATCTTTTAAGTAATATAGCACAATCAGCGCATAAATTTACAAATGATTTAAGATTATTACAGCACTTAAAAGAGATTGAAGAGCCGTTTGAAAAAAATCAAATTGGATCGTCAGCAATGGCATATAAAAGAAATCCTATGAGAAGTGAAAGAATATCATCTTTAGCTAAATTTGTAATAGCATTACAACAAAGTACTGCAATGACTGCTTCAACTCAATGGTTTGAAAGAACATTAGATGATTCTGCTAATAAAAGATTAGCTTTACCACAAGCATTCTTAGCGGTTGATGCTATGTTAATTATTTGGAAAAATATCTTAGAAGGTTTAGTAGTTTATCCAAAGATGATTGAAAAGCATATCATGGCTGAGTTACCTTTCATGGCAACAGAGTATATAATTATGGAAGGTGTAAAAAAAGGTGGAGATAGACAAGAACTTCATGAATTAATAAGAGTTCATTCTATGGAAGCAGGAAAGCAAGTTAAAGTTGAAGGACTTGAAAATGACTTGATAGAAAGAATTATAAATGACCCTTTATTTGATATTGATAGAGATAAATTAATGCAGATTTTAGATCCTAAAAACTTTATAGGATTTGCATCTGAGCAAGTAGTAGATTTCTTAGAGGTTGAAGTAAACCCTATATTAGAGAAAAACAAAGAATTATTAGGAATGGATACAGATTTAAAGGTTTAATATGAAAGATAAAAGAAGGAGATATTTAACCGCTTTTGTGTTATTAGCTCTTTATTTATCCTTGATAGAAACGCTTATTCCGAAACCATTTCCTTGGATGAAGTTAGGATTGGCAAATATAGCGACAATAATAGCTTTGGAAAAATTCGATAAAAAAATGGCAATAGAGATACTGCTTTTAAGAATATTTATTCAAGGAATGATGTTAGGAACAATGTTTTCACCTAGTTTTATAATAAGTTTGATGTCAGGAGGGGCTAGTACCCTCTTGACCATTTTATTATTTAGATATAGAGAAAATCTATCGTTGGTTGGGATATGTATAAGTGGAGCTTTTGTTCATAACTTAACGCAACTAATTGTTGTTTATTTTTTACTTTTCAGAAATATAAGTATTGTAAGTAAATCGATTTTTATATTTATATGGGGATTTTTATTTATGGGATGTATTTCAGGATTGATAACAGGGTATATATGTGAGAGGTTACAAATTAGAAGGGAGATAAGAAAAGGATGAGAAAATATTTCGGGACAGATGGGATAAGAGGAGAAGCTAACAAGGAGTTAACAGTTGAATTAGCTTTAAAATTAGGATACGCATTAGGACATACATTAAAAAAACAATATCCAGATAAAAAAAGAATTAGGGTTATTATGGGGTCAGATACAAGAAGATCAGGATATATGCTAAGATCAGCTTTGACAGCAGGCTTAAACTCAATGGGAATTAATATTGACTTTGTTGGAGTAATTCCAACACCAGGAGTTGCATATTTAACGCAAAAGAGTACAGCAAAAGCAGGGATAATGATATCAGCATCACACAATCCAGCGAGAGATAATGGTATAAAAATTTTCTGGGAAGATGGATATAAACTTCCAGATGAGGTTGAGTTAGAAATAGAATCTTTAATGGATAATGTTGAAGAGATAACAAAAGATCCAATAGCAGGGGATGAAGTTGGAAGATTTACATATGCAGAGGACGAATATTATTTATACAGAGACCATGTAATCTCAACAGTTTCAGGAGATTTTTCTGGAATGAAAATAATATTAGATGCAGCGAATGGATCAGCTTATAGAGTAGCAAAAGAGGTATTTTTAGCTTTAGGAGCAGAGATAGTTGTTATAAATGATGCACCAAATGGTAAAAATATAAATGTAAAATGTGGATCAACTTATCCAGAGATTCTTTCAAAAGTAGTTATGGGATATGAAGCTGATTTAGGTTTAGCTTATGATGGAGATGCAGATAGATTAATCGCAGTTGATAAGCATGGAAATATAATAGATGGAGATAAAATTATAGCTGTATTAGCTTTAGGAATGAAAAGCAGAGGAGAACTAAAAAATAACCAAGTTGTTACAACAGTAATGAGTAATATGGGGTTTGAGAGTTATTTATCAGATAAAGGTATTAGCTTAATAAGAGCAAATGTAGGAGATAGATATGTTCTTGAGAAAATGAAAGAACTAAAAGTTAATATAGGTGGAGAACAATCAGGGCATATAATTTTATCAGATTTTGGAACTACAGGTGATGGTGTTTTAACATCTGTAAAGTTAGTTGAGGCTATAAGAAATTCAGGAAAATCACTAGATGAGCTAGTGAATGAAATTGTAGATTGGCCACAACTATTGATAAATGTAAGAGTGGATAATACTAAAAAAAATCTATGGAATAAAAATGAAACGATAGTGAAGTATATTGAAGAGAAAGAAGTAGAAATGGCTGGACTTGGAAGAGTTTTAGTAAGAACATCTGGAACTGAGCCAATAGTAAGAGTAATGGTAGAAGGAAAAGAGATGGAAACTGTTGAAAGAGTTGCAA
>DIXX01000027.1:2257-2604 GCA_002428805.1 Cetobacterium sp. UBA6069 | reverse complement strand
GATAAATTTATGCAACATTGTGATTATGATCAATGGGCAGAATTAGTAAAAGATAAAATAAAAGAATCAGGAGTAGAAGGAAAAAAATTATTAGACTTAGGGTGTGGAACAGGAGAAACATTAGTTAGATTAAAAGATGATTTTGACTGTTCAGGTCTTGATTTATCCGCTGACATGTTGACAATAGCGAATAAAAAATTAAAAAATAAAGGTGTTCCACTATTTGTAGGTGATATGAGAGAGTTTGATACAGGTGAAAAGTATGATATAGTAGTGTCTCTTTTTGATACAGTAAATCATCTAACATCTTTGGAAGATTTAGATGATTTGATGAAATCTATTTACAA
>DIXX01000027.1:671-2001 GCA_002428805.1 Cetobacterium sp. UBA6069 | reverse complement strand
GGAGGAGTTTATTATGATGATAGAAAAGATATGACTATCATTTGGGAGCATTTTAGAGAAGAGGACATTGATATTGTTGAAGCTGTTTATTTTGTAAAAAACAGAGCAGGACACTATGAAAAATTAAAAGAATTCTATGAAAAAAGAATTTTTGAAGAGTTCGAAATTAGAAAAATTCTTGAAAAAAATAATTTAAACTTGTTAAGTATTGGTAAAAATGATAAAATAGCTGGGGAGAGATTTTTTTACGTGGTAAAAAAATAATTATTGCTTCTTAAGGAGTGAAAAAAGGTGATTTTTTTTAATAAAGATTTTATGCATTACTTTTCACTACTAGGGTTTTTAGGTTTTTTAATAATAGGAAATATAGGTTTTTTTATATTAATCTATAAACTAATAGAGAAATATTTTTTTAAAAGTACACTATTATTTATTTTTTTCGTTATAATAGGAATATTTAGTGCATTTTATAACGCTTATAAATTAATAATGAAAAAATAGGATTGAGTGATATATGGACGAATTAAAGAAAATAATAAAACGTGGGATTATTACATCAATAATAATTCTAATGTATGGAGTTTTATCAAGAAATGAATATGTTTACATGGGTATGTTCGCAGGAGCAGTTCTATCAGTAATCGGGTTTTATATGATATGTCTTGACGCAAAAGCAAGTTTAGCTTCGAATTCTCCATTTAAAGTTGGAGTGGTAGGATATTTAAAAAGATATTTTTTATACGGGATATTTTTAGCACTGGCTACAAAGTTTTATGGATTTCCAATGTTAGTTAGTGGAGTTATTGGATTACTAAATATCAAGATGAATATTTTAGCAATAACTTTATTTAACAATATAAAAAAGTTTAAATCTAAGTATTTAAAATAAAATATTGAAAGGAGGCGAAACTAATGAGAATAGGGCCAATAGAGTTTATTACCCCACCATTGGTAGAAGGACCTGCAATAATGTTTCACATACCATTACCACACTTTTTACATCAAATTCCATTTGCAATGGAGTATACAGATGGAAAGTTTGGCTTACCAGTTACAATAACTGTAATAAGTACATGGTTTGTAATATTAATGTTAACACTTTTATTTAAAATGGGAACGAAAAAATTAGAGATGATTCCAGGCAGAGCACAAGTTGCAGCTGAATCAATCTATGATTTCGTATACGGTATTATTCATCAAATGTTAGGAGGATGGACATCAAGATACTTCACATTCTTAGGATCTTTATTTTTATTTATTCTAGGATGCAACTTACTTATGTTCTTACCAATTCCTTGGGGAGGATTTAAAGATGGTGTATTTACTTTAG
>DIXX01000027.1:0-590 GCA_002428805.1 Cetobacterium sp. UBA6069 | reverse complement strand
TATTCTTAATGCTAAGTATGGTATACATTCAAGGTTCATTAGGGGATGCAGAGTGTCCCGATGATAAATAAACACTAACAAAATTAAATTTTAAAATAACTAGGAGGTAAAGATTATGGATTTAATGTTAGCAAAAACTATAGTATTAGCAGCATCTGCAATAGGAGCAGGATGTGGAATGATCGCNNTTTAAAGATGGTGTATTTACTTTAGCACCAGCATTTAGAGCTCCTACAGCGGATCTTAACACAACAGTTGGATTAGCATTATTAACTACAGCTACATTCTTAGGAACAAGCATAAAGCTAAATGGAATTTTAGGTTATTTCAAGGGATTACTTGAACCAATGCCATTTATGTTACCTATTAACTTAGTTGGAGAGTTAGCAAAACCAACAAATATTTCTATACGTTTGTTTGGAAATATGTTTGCGGGAATGGTTATAATGGGGCTTATTTATAAAGCGGCACCAATGGTAATACCAGCACCGTTACATTTATATTTTGATATATTTAGTGGAGTAGTACAAAGTTTTGTATTCTTAATGCTAAGTATGGTATCTTTGGTTTTTGGGGGGGGGGGGGCCCCG
>DIXX01000075.1 GCA_002428805.1 Cetobacterium sp. UBA6069 | reverse complement strand
AAGTCCCTCCTCTCGCACCACTTAATAAGACACTTAACAGTAGACTTCAAAGAAGTCTACTTTTTTATTACCCAAATCTTAATTGCTTGAAAACTCTATATCTCTATGGTACAATATTATGAAAAAAGTTTAATAAAAAGGTGCATGAATGAAAAATATAAAAATGTTATTTAGTTTTAAAGTTATATACATTGTTTCATTGATTTACTTTTTTTTGGGTTATTTTTATCCGAATTTTTTACAAATAAACAATGTTTATTTATACATAGACGAGTATTTAGGGATGTATGAAAAAGTGTTGTGGATTTTCCTTATTGTATATGGATTTTTATTATTTATGAAAAATCCAAATAAAAGGATAGTCTTAAAAGTAAGACTAATTTTTATGATAATTCTAAGCATAGCAATAGGATATCTTTATTTAGTAGATAGCTTAAAAGAATTAGGTGAAATATCAATCGAGATGCTTCAAGAACATATTATTCAAGTTGGACTACTGAATATAAACCTTGGATATATCGAGCTCTATACATTCTTAAAAATATTTCCGTATGTAAGAAAAGATGTTTTTATAGGATGCTTAATTTTTTTAATTTTTATATCTGTAATTATAATTTGTGGAAAAATGATAAGAAAATCAATTTTATCTATAATTAATCTTTTTAAAAGGTATGTAGCTCGTAAGAGAGAGGAAAAGAGGTTAAGAGAAGAGAGAATTAGACTTGAAAAACAAGCTAAATTAGAGAAGGATATATATGATGAAATTTGCAATATTCAAAAGATATACCAAGAAAAAGATAGTTTAGAAGAGTTAGAAAATTATGAAGATGATTTAATGAGTGTTGATTCTGAAAATTTAGATAAATTAGAAGTTGAAGATATTCAAGATAGAGTACAGATAGAAGAGAGAGAAAGGGAAGAGAACGATGATATTAGCGTCAAAATCTCCGAGACGGAAAGAGATATTAGAAGGATTGGGGTTTCAGTTGAAAATAAAGACCAAGGACATCGAGGAGATCAGTAATAAAGAGAGCGTTGTAGATCAGATAAAAGATATTTCCAGAAAAAAAGTTATAGCTGTAGCAGAAGAAAACAGGGATGAATATGTTGTTGGTGCAGATACAGTTGTAGAAATAGATGGAATCATTTTAGGAAAACCTCAAAATGAAAATGATGCTAAAAAAATGTTGAAGTCACTTTCAGGAAGAGATCATAGAGTAATTACAGCGTATTCTATTATAAATTTACAAAAAAATATAGATATAACTAATTCCGTAGAGAGTAGAGTTTATTTTAAAAATATTAGTGAAGAAGAGATAAAATGGTATATAGATAGTAGAGAACCGATGGATAAGGCCGGAGCTTATGGAATTCAAGGGTTGGGATCTATTTTTGTAGATAAGATAGATGGAGATTTCTTTGCGATTATGGGGTTTCCAATAAATCATTTTATAAAAACTTTAAACAATTTAGGAATAACAATAGAAAGTTTAAATAAAATATAAATTAATTTAAGGAGAGTTGTAATGAAAAAAATACTTGGAAAAGTTTTAGGAATATTTTCAGATGATTTAGGGATAGATTTAGGGACTTCAAATACTTTAATATGTGTAAAAAACAAAGGAATTATAATGAATGCCCCATCGGTTGTAGCTATAAATACAAAAACAAAAGAGATTTTTGAAGTTGGAGATAAAGCTAAGCAGATGATCGGAAGAACTCCGCATACAGTTGAGGCAATAAGACCATTAAAAAATGGAGTGATTGCTGATTATGAAATAACAGAAAAAATGCTTAGAGAGTTTTATAAAGTTGTAAATAGAGGGAAAAGTTTATCAAGCCCAAGAGTTATAATCTGTGTACCAGCAGGAGTAACACAAGTTGAAAAAAGAGCTGTTATGGATGTTACTAGAGAAGCTGGAGCAAGAGAAGCTTATTTAATAGAAGAACCAATGGCAGCAGCTATAGGAATTGGATTAAACATATTTGAACCTGAAGGAAATATGGTTGTAGATATTGGTGGAGGGACAACAGAGATCGGTGTCATATCTCTTGGTGGAATTGTAAAAACTTCATCACTAAAAATAGCTGGAGATAAATTTGATTCTTTAATAATAGATTACATCAGACAAAAACATAATCTATTTATTGGAGAGAAAACAGCTGAAGAAATAAAGATAGCTGTAGGAGCTGTAACTGAATTAGAAGAGGATATATTTATAGAGATAAGTGGAAGAAACGCACTTAGCGGCTTACCAAAAAATGTAAAAGTTTATTCTTCAGAAATAGCTGAAGCTCTAGAAGAGGCAATTGTTTTAGTTATAGAGGAAATCAAGGGAATATTAGAGAAAACACCGCCTGAATTATCTTCAGATATAAAGAGAAAAGGTATTTACTTAGCAGGTGGAGGAGCACTTTTAAGAGGAGTGGATAAAAGAATAGCTGAGAGTCTAAGCTTAGAGGTAACAGTAGCAGAGGACCCTTTAAATGCAGTTGTAAATGGAATTCAACAACTTTTAAAAGAGTTTGATAAATATAAGAGAGTTTTAATTTCACCAGAAAGCGATTATTAAAAAGAGGGACTTATGAAAAAAGTCGTAGTATTACTTTTATTTATAACTTCAATATTGAGAGCAGACTATCTCATCACCAATGGTGAGATAGCTCTTTTTTATGATGGCGAAAATAACATTTTAAAAAATATTGTCAGTAAAAATGAGAACGAAAGAGATATTTTATCAAATTTGCAGTTGTTATTAATTACAGATTACAAAGTCTATAAAGCTAGAAACTACTATACAGAAACAAAGTTCCAGAACGGTAAGAATATTTTCTATATGAAGTATTTTTTAAATAATGAGATAATAGAAACGTATATTATACTATCTAATAAAGATAAAAATAATATATATATTTATACAAACTTAGAGCGTATGGGTTTAAAAAAGCCATATAAATTAGTTTATAAGCTTTCACCATTAATAAAAAATATAAATATTGAAAATAGAGATACCTATTATAAATATGGAACATTAAATATATTTAAAGAGGATAATTCTGAGCTGTTAGTTGCCACGGAAAGAAATTTTGAGGATTTTAAAGTGAAAACACTTCAAACAACATTGCTAAAAGAGTTAGATGAGAGAGTTTATTTAGTTAAAGAGATTTCTAATCATAAAAATAGTGATCTTTTAAAAATAAGCTTAACTGAAGAAAATCCTAAATTTTCTAAACAAAATTTCAATGAGATTTTAAATGAAGAGATTCTCTTTTGGAAAAAATTTGAAGAAAAATATAGATTCTTAAGAAAGAATATAGTTAACCAGATAAAAAACTTTTATCTAATTTCCTCTAATAAATATGCTCAAAGTAGTTTGATTATGAACACGAGTAGACTAGAGTACATAAGGCAATTGAAAGTACTGTATTTAAATGTTATATTAAATAGAAAGAATGAAATTCCTAAATTTAATTTTAATAAATATGATTATATTCAAAATATTTATTCGTATTATTATAATTTAAAATTATTAAATTTAAAGGGAGAACAGCTTGATAAGAAACTCATAACTGAAAATATAGAAAAGATTCGGAAAGATATAGAAGAATCATATAGAAGTATTTCAAATAAAGAGGGAGAATGGCTGGATAACAGTATTTTATTTTATGATTTTTTATTAGAATTAGAAAGATTAAATTTAGTCCAATTAATCTATAAGGATTCTTTTTTAATAAAAAAAGAGATAGTTCAAAAAGTAAGAAAAGAAATTTTAAATGACAATGGGAATATAAAAAAATATGAATATTTAAAATATTTAGATATTTTAGATAGATCTGATAAAGAAAAAAACATTAGTTATTTATTAGAAAAAATTGATAATTCTTTAGGGGTTTTAGAAAATAATGGAACAGTTGATAGAATTGCAACCTTAGAATTAGCAATTTTACTTTATAAAAATAATTATTTAGTCCAAAGTGATAAGATATTTTACAAAATAGATTATTTCATTAATTTTAAAGAAAATTATAATCAACTTGAACTAGATGAAATATTTTTATATTTAGAAAATATTCATTATAGGGGATTAATATGACAAGCAACAACAACATTGGAATAAAAGAACAGATAGAATCAATACTTTTATTAGGTGGAGAAGAGATAAAGGTAAGAGATTTAAGTAAGTTTTTCTCTGTTTCAATAGAGAAAATTTTAGAAATATTAGAAGTTTTGAAAGTGGAACGTTTTAATACAGGAATAAATTTAGAGATTGATGAAGAGGTTGTTTACCTAATAACAAATCCTAGATGTGGAGAGATAGTAAACTTATATTTTAAGCAAGATGTAAAACCTAAAAAACTATCAAATGCAGGATTAGAGACACTATCAATAATTGCTTACCGTCAGCCCATAACAAAAAGTGAGATTGAAGCGGTAAGAGGAGTATCAACAGATAGAGTTATTCAAACATTAGAAGAAAGAAAATTTGTAAGAGTATGTGGGAAAAAACAGGCAATAGGGAAACCGAATTTATATGAAGTAACTGATAAATTTTTAGGGTACTTAGGAATCTCAACAGTGGAAGAACTACCACAATATGAAATAATGAAGGAGAGATTAAATGGAACCGATGAGAATAAATAAGTATCTAGCTCAAAATGGATACGCGTCAAGAAGAGATATCGACAAACTTATTGAAAATGGAGATATAAAAGTAAATGGAAAGGACACAACACCTGGCCAAAAAGTTACTGATGCAGATAAGATATACATAAAAGGAAAGCTGTTTGAAAAACCAAAATCAGAAGGTAAGGTTTACTTCTTACTTAATAAGCCAAAAGGTGTATTAAGTGCTTCAAAAGATGATAGAGGAAGAAAAACAGTAACAGATTTAATAGATTCAAAAGAGAGACTATATCCAATTGGAAGATTAGATGCGGATACAGAGGGAGCTATAATTTTAACTAACGATGGAGATATCTTCAATAAGGTTATTCATCCAAAAGGTGAAGTTTATAAGGAATACTTCGCAATTGTAAAGGGTGAGATCAGAGATAAAGACCTTTCAAGATTAGCAAAAGGAATAATTTTAGAGGATGGACCAACACTACCAGCTAAAACAAAAATATTAAAAAGAGCTGGTGGAAAAAGTGAAGTTATAATTGCAATAAGAGAAGGAAAAAATCGTCAAGTTAGAAGAATGTTTGATGCAGTTAAGCATGCGGTAATGTACTTAAGAAGAGATGCTATTGGAAAGATAAATCTAGGAGATCTAGAATCAGGAAAATATAGAAAGTTAACATCACAAGAGATAAAATATTTAAAATCATTATAGAAATACAGGAGGAAAATAGATGTCTTTAACAAGAGAAGAGGTTCTTAATGTAGCTAAATTAGCGAGATTAGAATTCAATGAAGAGGAGATTGTAAGATTCCAAGCAGACCTAAATAACATTTTAGATTATATAGATGTTTTAGGAGAGATAAATACTGATGATGTACAACCATTAGTACAGGTTCATGAAAATGGAGTGAAACTGAGAGAAGATATAATAAAAGAATCACTAACATCAGAAGAGGCTATGAAAAATGCCCCTGCTTCAGAAGATGGATCACTAATAGTACCAAAGGTAGTTGGAGAATAATAAGAGGAGGATTTTTCTGTGAAAAAAATATATGAGTTAACAGCTTTTGAAATAAAAGAGAAAATATTGAATAAAGAGCTAACATCTGAAGAGGTTGTTACAGCTATTTTTGATAGAATAGAAGAAACTGATAAAGAGATAGGAAGTTTTGTATCTTTAAGAAAAGAAAAAGCTTTAGAAGAAGCTAGAGAAGTTGATAGAAAGATACAAAATGGTGAAAAAGTTGGAAGTTTAGCAGGAGTTCCAGTTGCTATAAAAGATAATATGGTTTCTATAGGAGAGCCATCTCAATCAGCATCAAAAATTTTAGAGGGATATGAAGGTATCTATGACGCTACAGTTGTAAAAAAATTAAAAGAAGCAGATGCTATAATAATTGGAAAAACAAATATGGATGAATTTGCGATGGGATCAACAACAACAACGTCAGCATATGAAAGAACTACAAAAAATCCATGGGATTTAGAAAGAGTTCCTGGAGGAAGTAGTGGAGGAGGAGCAACTTCAGTTGCTGCAAATCAATGTTTTATCTCTTTAGGATCTGATACTGGAGGAAGTATAAGACAACCAGCTGCATTCTGTGGAGTTGTAGGATTAAAACCAACATATGGAAGAGTTTCAAGATATGGACTTATGGCTTTTGCTTCATCATTAGATCAAATTGGACCATTTGCAAAAACAGTTAAAGATGTAGCTTTAAGCTTAAATGTACTTTCTGGAGCAGATGATTATGATTCAACAGTTGAAGAGATTGAAGTTCCAAACTACCTAGATTATTTAACTGGAGATATTAAAGGAATGAAGATAGGCGTTCCGAAAGAGTATTTTATAGAGGGACTAAATCCAGGAGTAAAAAAGGTTGTAGACGAAGCTTTAGAAACGTTCAAATCACTAGGTGCAGAAATTGTAGAGATATCATTACCACATACAAAATATGCAGCACCAACATACTATGTATTAGCACCAGCAGAGGCAAGTTCTAACTTAGCAAGATTCGATGGAATAAGATATGGGCATAGAACGACTAATGCAACTAACATAGATGAGTTATACATTAAGTCAAGAAGTGAAGGGTTTGGAGACGAAGTTAAGAGAAGAATTATGATAGGAACATATGTTTTAAGTGCTGGATTCTTTGACGCATATTTCAAGAAAGCTCAAAAAATTAGAAGATTAATTAAAGATGATTTTGATAAGGCTTTTGAAAAAGTTGATATTATATTCACGCCAGTAACACCAGGACCTGCTTTTAGATTAGATGCTAAAAAATCACCAGTGGAATTATACTTAGAGGATATCTTTACAATACCAGCAAATTTAGCAGGGATTCCAGGAATTTCAATTCCAGCAGGAATGACTGAAGGATTACCGGTTGGAATCCAACTATTAGGAAGAGCATTTGGAGAAAAAGATATCTTAAAAGCAGGAGATGCTTTTGAAAAAGCGATAAAGGAGAGAGTGTAATGGCGAGACAATGGGAATCTGTAATAGGACTTGAAGTACACCTTCAATTAAAAACAGGAACGAAAGTATGGTGTGGATGTAGTGCAGACTATGATAATTCACCAACAAATACACATACATGTCCAATATGTTTAGGGCATCCAGGAGCGTTACCAAAACTAAATAAAACAGTAGTAGAATATGCAGTAAAAGCAGCATTAGCTTTAAATTGCAATATAAATAATATAAGTGGTTTTGATAGAAAGAACTACTTCTATCCAGATACACCTAAGAACTATCAAATAACTCAATTTGAAAAGCCTTACTGTGAAAAAGGACATTTAGATGTTAAGTTAAATTCAGGAAGAGAGTTAAGAGTTGGGATTACAAGAATTCAAATAGAAGAAGATGCAGGAAAATCAATCCATGCTGGATCTGAATCATTAATAAACTTTAATAGAGCTTCTATGCCTCTTTTAGAGATTATATCTGAGCCAGATTTAAGAACGTCTGAAGAAGCTTATGAGTACTTAAACCTTTTAAAGAGCACTATAAAGTATACTGGAATAAGTGATGTTTCGATGGAATTAGGATCTTTAAGATGTGATGCTAATATATCTGTTATGGAAAAAGGAAGTAAAGTTTTTGGAACAAGAGTAGAAGTAAAAAATCTGAATTCATTTAAAGCTGTTGCAAGAGCTATAGACTATGAAATTGGAAGACAGATCGAAGCTATTGAAAACGGAGAAACAATCGACCAAGAAACTAGACTATGGGATGATGATGCTCAAGTTACAAGAATTATGAGAAGTAAAGAGGATGCAATGGATTATAGATACTTTGCAGAGCCAGATTTACCAAGACTTATAATTAAAGATTCAGAGATTGAAAGAGTTAAAGCTTTAATGCCTGAATCAAAAATAGCTAAGTTAAAAAGATTTGAAGAGGTTTATGGATTACCGGTATATGATGCAAATATTTTAACTGATGAGATAGAGTTAGCAGATTATTTTGAAAGAGTAGTATCAGTAACAAATAATCCAAAATTATCTTCAAACTGGATAATGACAGAAGTTTTAAGAGATTTAAAAGAAAGTGGTAAAACAATAGAGGAATCAAAAATTTCGTCTGAAGATTTAGGAAAAATTATAAACTTAATTCAAAAAGATGTAATATCTTCTAAAATAGCTAAAGAATTATTTACTATTAAATTAAATGATAGTAGAGATCCAGAAGTTATAGTAAAAGAGGAAGGAATGGTTCAAGTTGTTGACTTAGGAGAGATTGAAGGGATAGTAGATCAAGTGCTAGCAGATAATCCTAAGATGGTAGAGGACTTTAAAAACTCTGACGAAGGAAGAAAGCCAAGAGTTTTAAAAGGGTTAATAGGACAGGTTATGAAATTATCGAAAGGAAAAGCAAATCCTAAGATAGTAACAGACCTAATGGAATCGAAATTAAAATAGGTGGGTTATAAATGAAAAAAAGCAAATTGATCTCTTTAGGGATTATGGTATTTGGTCTTACTTTTTTAACACAACCAGCGCATGCGGTTGCTAAAACAGTAAAACAAAAATATGAAAACATAATACCAATGAGTGTTCACGTAAATATAATGAACAACGAAGCTGAGCCGGAATATTTAAACTATGTTTTTATAAAGAGTGTTGATGCTCCAATAAGACAGGATTCGTCAATTTATTCTAAAGAGATTGTAAGATTTCCATTCAATACTAAATTAAAAGTTTTAGAGAAAGTTGAATCGAGTGGAAATGAATGGTATAAAGTAGAGCTGAAAGATAGTAAAGGAAATAAAGTAATAGGATATATTTCAGCGATGCTAGTAACATTAAGACAATTTAGATTTGAAGAGATGAATAGTAGAGTGCACAAATTATCTGAATTCTTACAAACAGAATCTGGAAAAGGAAAAGAGTTAGTATCTATAAATACTTACGTTCCAAATCCAAGTAATCAGAATATGAATAGAGCAAAAGATAAATATGGAGTTTCAGCAGATCAAAATGCTAGAGCAACTTATAATGGAGAAACACTACATATTCCTGATAGATCACTTATGTCAGTAGAATCTGTTAGCGGAAATGATGTATTTGTAAATGCTCTTTCTATAAAAGAGAAGCCTTTGAAAGTAAGTAAAAATACTATAACTAGATATCCTGCAGTAAATGCAAACTTTAGAAAAGTTATTGTAATAGATTTAGAAAATGAAAACCAAGGTATTTTCCAAAAAAATGCCGATGGTAGATGGGAACTAATATCTTATACATTAAATAAAACAGGTATGGAAAGTACTTTAGGATTTGAGACTCCTAGAGGTTACTTTATAGTTCCAGTTTTAAAATATGAAATGGGATATAGAGATGAGTACAATAATGCAGCTGGAATGGCAAAATATGCAATTCGTTTCTCGGGTGGAGGTTATATCCACGGAACACCAATTAATTTTGAAGAAAATATAAACAGAGATTTCTTCTTAAGAGAAAAAGATGGAACATTAGGAACAGTTGAAGGAACAAGAAAGTGTATTAGAAATATGGAATCACACATAAAATTCCTATTCGATTGGGTAACTAATGGGAAAGTTAATAGAAAATCAAATGAGCAAAGACCAGACGAAAACGTAATGGTTATAGTGTTTTAAATGAAAGGGTGAGCTTAGCTCACCCTTTTTTATAAGAATAGCATAACGGCTTATTCTATGATATAATAAATCTGCAAAACTAATTGGATAGGTGATAAAAAAAATGTACAAACTTCAGTATTTAATATTTAAAGTTGTTCGACATCTTTTGTTGTTATGTCCTGAGAAAACAAGATTTAAGTTTGCAGAAAA
>DIXX01000061.1:23055-25162 GCA_002428805.1 Cetobacterium sp. UBA6069 | reverse complement strand
ACCATAAAAAAGGAGAAAAAGTATGAAATTTGAGAACTGGATGGCATTAAAGTTCATCTCAGAAAACAAAAAAAAGATTATATTACCATTTTTAGCTATAGTAGCCTCAACAGTTCTTATTTTTCTATCAATAACTTTGAAAGCGAGTATAACTAAAACAGTAGAAAAAGATCTAAGAACTATGGGAAAAAATAGCATCCTAATAGGTGGAGATACCATAACCTCAAAAGATATAGCTTTTATTAGCAGTATTCCAGATGTAGACTACTACTTTTATCCTGATAGCTTTAAAGAGGATGATGAGATTTTATTCAAAGGCTATCCAAACAAACTTTTAAAAAAGATGAAGCTACCAGAGTTAAGAGATAGTGACATCATCTTAGATAAAAACCAATTCTCAGATAGAAAAATAGGAGAGAGAATCCTACTTTCTATAAATGGCGAAAGAAAAGAGTTTTTCTTAAGAGGCTTTTACGAAGAGTTAAACCCTCTTGAAACTATGAAAGTAGGAAAAAGAGCTATTCTAAGCGAAGCGGGCTTTCATTCTAATATTGGAAGATTCGACTATAAAAGAGTCTTGATTGTCTTTAAAGAGAGTGCTGATTCAAATGATTATATACCTATGATTATAAGTAGTTTAAACATAGGAAGAGAGAATAAAATAAAACTTTTAGAAACACCAGATCTGTTTAAAAAGATAAATAAAATAATCTCATTTCTAAATAAAACACTATTTTTAATGCTAGCTCTTGGAGTTGGAATAGGGGGCTTCTTCACTTTTAATATAACTATGACCTCTTTACTCGAAAAGAAAAGCAGTATAGGGATATTGAGTGCTGTCGGAATGAGTAAAAGCAGAGTGTTTAAAATCTTTTTAATTCAAAATATCTATATATTACTTTCGGGACTTTTTTTAGGTATCACGTTAGCATCTTTTATTTTAAAAGTTATAGAAATGGTTTTAAGTATATCTATATATTTTGATAGCTTAAAGGTGTTTGGGTTTATTTTTCTGATTATAACACTAGGGATGCTATTAGGTATAGTTCCAATAAAAAAGATTCAGAAGTTATCGATTATAGAGCTATTAAAAGTATAGGGTATGTATTGGAGCTAGGTTCGTGAGAATCTAGCTTTTTTTGATACCTAATATGAAATATGGTATAATAATGTAAATATTAAGGGCAAGAGATAGATGGGGGAGAAAAATGGTTGATATACACAGTCATATTCTGTTTGGAGTTGATGATGGACCCAAAACTATAGAGGAGTCTTTACAACTTTGTAGAGAAGCGGTTAAGCTTGGATATAAAGGTATTGTTTGTAGCTCACACTACCAAAAAGGAAAGTATGAAAATAAAAACTATGCTGAAAATTTTAATCTGTTAAAAGCAGCATTAAAAAAGGAAAATATAGATATAGATATCTATCCGGGAAATGAGATCTATTTAGATATGGATACATTTTTTAGTTTAGATGAGAAAAAATTCAATACTTTAGGGGATAGTAACTATATATTGGTGGAGTTCCCAAGAGGGCTACTTTTCAAAGTGAAATACAATATGATATCTTCACTCATAAATAAAGGGTATAAAATCATTATAGCTCATATAGAGAGATACCCAGAGTTATCAAAAGAGGAGATTTTAAAGTTTAAGGAGCTAGGGGTTAAAATACAGAGCAATATAAGTGCCATTCCTGGGTTATTGAAAAGAGATAGTTCGCTTTACTCTGAAAATATAGTGGATATTCTAGCATCTGATGCTCATAACTTAGAATATAGAAACTACTCTTTCAGTAGAGAGTTTGTTTTCTTTAAAACTTTTATTGGAGAGGAAAAATTAAAAATTTTAACAGAGGATTCACCTCGTGAGATTTTAAAATAAAGTAAGTGAAAGTGGGGAAATATGGAGATAGATATCTATAAATTAGGTGAAAGATATAATTTGACAGAATCAGAGGAGTTAGCTTTAAGCTATATTGTAAACAATATTGATAAGGCTTTAGAAGTTGGGGTTAGAGGTGTCGCAAGAGAGTGTTTTGCATCGACATCAGTTGTTATGAATCTTTCTAAAAAACTGGGATATAAAGGGTTTATAGATATGGT
>DIXX01000061.1:21455-22804 GCA_002428805.1 Cetobacterium sp. UBA6069 | reverse complement strand
AGCAGTTATTGTCAGGATTTTACTTTACAAAAAGGTATGAAGTTTAGAAATCTTTTGAAACAAAAAAAGTTTAGACCGATATTTGTTCATGGGGTAGGTTTTTCAAATTATGTAGCTAGGTATATAAGTGATAAACTTATGATTTCTGGATATTTTTCAATGTTATCTGAGTATATGGAGAGTGTGGAAAGGAATTATGAAGAGAAACCACTTTTGATAGTTATCTCAAAATCTGGTGAGACAGCAGCTATACTGAATCTTTGCAATAAGGCAAAGGCAAAAGATGTACCTATCGTAGTTATAACAGGTACAAAAAATAGTAGTATGGAAAAACTAGCTGAGCTGACATTTGTAGTGAAAAATAGTAATCTATTAGATGATAGAAATTTAGAAAAAAATGATTTTTTTGGAAATAGTATTCTTTTCTTTGAAGAGTTAGTAGATGGGTATTTAAAAGGGAACTAAAAAAATAGTTCCCTTAAATTTTTTTCAATAGATAGTTTCCCTTTTTTTCGTTTTTAACCTCATAAAGAGCAATATCTGAAATCCTATATAACTCTTCAAAAGAATAGATTTTTTTAGAATCATAAACTGCACCAATTGAAGATTCAATGGTGATGTTATTTGAGCTTAAATTAAGGCTATTCAAAATATTTTTCATATATTGATGTAGAATTTTTTCGGATGAGGGGTTATCCAAGTAAATAACAAACTCATCTCCACCAAGTCGTCCGAGTATAAAATTTTTATTGAAAATAGTTTTTAATTTTTCTCCAACCACTTTAATAACCTCATCTCCAACTTGATGTCCCATTGTATCATTTAGTTTTTTGAAGTTATCTAAATCGATTAAAAACATTGCCTGGGATTTGGTTTTCTTACTAGAAATCTTATTTTTGATTTGTTTCTCTAGGGCTCCTCTATTTAGAAGATTAGATAAAGAATCCATTTCTGAAGATTTAGATATATTTTGTAAGATATTTTCTCGATATGTTATATCCATAATAACTACATAAAAAAGATCGTCTTCAGGATTATAAGTTGCAATATCATGAATCCAAAGTGTATGACCATATTTATTTTTTATTCTAAACTCGTAGTCTAAAATATTTGTATTTTTCACAGAATC
Organism: Cetobacterium sp. UBA6069; assembly: GCA_002428805.1. Classification (GTDB taxonomy): domain Bacteria; phylum Fusobacteriota; class Fusobacteriia; order Fusobacteriales; family Fusobacteriaceae; genus Cetobacterium_A. Next base: position 21,675 of record DIXX01000061.1, on the reverse strand, counting down.
ACTAACTTTTTTAAGAATCTCTTCTAAATCATCTAAAACCAAAGCTGAAAATTTATTATCAAAAAGTTGTTGCATCTCTTCTTTTGTATAGCCGATTAGATTATAAAAAGCATTGTTTGCTTGAACAATTGTAGAGTAAGGATCATTTTTACAGATTAATGCACCACAACTAATTTTTTCAAAGAAATTCATATTGTTCATAATTTTTTTAATTAACTCC
>DIXX01000061.1:19757-21142 GCA_002428805.1 Cetobacterium sp. UBA6069 | reverse complement strand
TTATTTTAATTCTGGCCAATAACCTTTGTTAGCAACGATTAAGTCATCTAAAATCGCCTTGGCTACAGTTGCACTTGGAACAGTTTTAGACATAGTCAGAGCTTGCCATAACTTTTGGTATGATCCTTCTATCCAAGCTTCAACAGTCAGCTTTTCAACAGAAACTTGCTGCTCCATAAGTCCTTTTTGGAATTGAGGAATAGCTCCTATAACTAGTGGCTCAGGTCCATCATTTCCAACTATACATGGAATCTCTACCATAGCAGTAGAATCAAAGTTTACAATAGCTCCGTTATTTTCTACAATCAGTAACATCTTCTCTTTTGTGTTAAAAGCGATTGCTCTAGCTAAGTCAACTATATATGAAGCATGCTCATCTATGTGTAGAGCTGTATTTTCTGAAGTGTTATTTTTAACTATTTTACCACACTCTCCAAATACAAACTTCTCTCTTCCATCCATAACTTCATTTGCTCTTGTGTACTCTTTATCTGAGTGTTCAACAACATAATCAGGGAATAGGTAGTATTTTAAGTATGTGTTTGGTAAAGTTGTTGGATCGATCGCATAAACATCTTTTGCTTTTGCAAATGTATCATTCCAACTTGCATCATTGTGTTGGTTATCTCCTTTATCTTCTACATATCCAAACTTAGCAACGTGTTCTTTAATTTTAGGCATTAAATCATTTCCAGCTTTATCTTTTATAGATTTCCACCAACCAAAGTGGTTTAATCCGTAGTACATTATATCCATATCTTTTCTAGAATCTAATCCAAGAATCTCAGCCATTCTAACTTCAATTCCAATTGGCATATCACATATATTTAAAACTTTTGAATTTGGTTTTAATCTTCTAGTAGCTTCAGCAACTATAGCAGCTGGGTTTGAGTAGTTTAACATCCAAGCGTTTGGAGAGTATTTTTCCATATGATCAATCAGTTCAATAACTCCTCCGATAGATCTCATACCATAAGCAACTCCACCTGGACCACAAGTTTCTTGACCTACAACTCCATGTTTTAAAGGTATCTTTTCATCTAACTCTCTCATAGGATATTTTCCAACTCTTATATGAGCCATAACGAAATCTATATCAGTGAAAGCTTCTTCTGGCTTAGTGCTGTAGCTAAACTCTATTTCTGGAGCTTTTTCCTTTAAAAGGATTGCACAAGCGTCACCAATTTTAGCTTGTCTTTCAGCGTCATTGTCATACATCTTAATCTGTCTGATAGGGAACTTGTCTAAATTGTCTAATAACATTAAAATGATTCCTGGAGTAAATGTACTTCCTCCACCTGCGATTAAAATTGAAAACTTTTTCATAATAAACCCTCCTATGCGTTAGCTAAATTTTTTATATTTTCTAAATCTTTATTCATTAA
>DIXX01000061.1:18603-19484 GCA_002428805.1 Cetobacterium sp. UBA6069 | reverse complement strand
GCTCTAAATGTTGAATCTGTAGCTACTAATGTTTCATCTAAAACAGTAACTCTAAGTCTAGTTGCACAGTTATTTACAACCTCTATATTACTAGCTCCACCTAAAGCTTCTAAGAAAGTGTAAGCTTGATCAAAGTAAGCGTTTTCGACAACGACATTACCATTTTTAGCATCTTTTTTATTTTTAAAATCTTGTTTTGTATAAAGTTTAACTTCCTCTTCCTCATCCTCTCTACCTGGAGTTTTCAATTTAAACTTTTCGATAACGAATGAGAAGATAAAGTAGTAAACTGGAATGAAGGCTATTCCAACAGCAAGTTGTGTAAACATAACAGAGCTGTGATTTTTAAATAGTGGAATCCAGTTTATAGCGGCGATTTCGATAAGTCCTGATCCCATATTTCCTACAACTCCGAAAGCATACATAGTAGCAGCCATAGTAGCGGCTAAAACAGCATGTATTGCAAATAGGAATGGAGCAATAAATAGGAATGTAAACTCTAACGGCTCAGTTATTCCAACCAAAACAGCTGTAAGTGCAGCTGGGATTAAAAGTCCAGCAACAACTTTTTTCTTTTCAGGACGAGCTGTTTTATACATTGCTAGAGAGATTCCGATAGCAGCAAACATCTTGCTGTTACCATGTAGTGCGAATCCACCAGCTGGGAAAAGCTCTTTTAGCGGTAGTGTTGAGTTTGCAAAATTAGATAAATTTTGTGCCCAAGCTACTTGAATACCACCGTCAATAACAGCTGGACCGAATATAAATGGACCATAAACAAAGTGGTGAAGTCCTGTAGGTATAAGAATTCTTTCTAAGAAAGTGTACAACCAAACTCCGAAAGTTCCAGAAGATGTCATAAGTAGTTGTAGTGATGATAT
>DIXX01000061.1:17761-18394 GCA_002428805.1 Cetobacterium sp. UBA6069 | reverse complement strand
CCCATCTGAACTTTTGGCCACACCAAACATGTTACGTATGAAGCTGGAATCATAGCTAAAAATGCTATCATACCAACAAGAGCACTTCCTTGGAATATACCCAAAAAGTCAGGTAGTTTTGTATCGAAGAATTTGTTGTGAATGTAGATTGTTAAACCAGAGATAGCAATCGCACCTACGATACTTGTATCTAAAGTTTTAATTCCAGCAATAGTAGTCAGTCCACTAACTCCACCAATACTTTGAGTGAAATCTACTCCAAAGTTGTTACCCCAAAAAGTCAGAATAGCATTTATGAAGTAGTTGTAAGTTAGGTATGTAACTAAAACCGATAAACACGCTCTAGGATGAGCTTTTTTAGCTAAACCTATTGGAAGACCTACGGCAAATATAAGTGGAAGTTGTCTAAATACAGTCCAACCACCCTCTTCAACTATGAAAACAAGTTTATAAAATGTGCTATTTGGATCTGCAAGAGAACCAACAAAATCTGGATTTTTTAAAATGATTGTTAAAGCTACTGTTAAACCTGCAAACGGAAAAAGTAACACAGGTGCGAAAAGCGCTCCACCTAATCTTTGAAAGAATTTTAACATCTTATACCTCCTAATATTTTTTCTAGGATCCTTTGTT
>DIXX01000061.1:14173-17551 GCA_002428805.1 Cetobacterium sp. UBA6069 | reverse complement strand
ATTCGAGTATACAACATAAAAAGTTCTAAATCAATACCTGAAGACTTAAAAACACACATTATATAGAACGTAACATGTTACGTCAGAGATGGAAAATAAAAAAAGTTTGTAAATTACTAAAAGTTAGCTATAATGTATAAAAAAGAGAGGGGCTAGAAAAATGAAAGTTACAATAAAAGAGATTGCTATAGATGCAGGAGTTTCTGTTTCAACAGTTTCAAGAGTGATATCAGATAGCTCTAAAATAAGTGAGAGCACAAAAGAGAGAGTCAGAGAAGCTATAAAAAGATTAAACTATAAACCGAATATAATGGCTAGAGGTTTAGTTAAAAAGAAAACCGCAGTTTTAGGGGTTATAATGCCCGAAGAAGCTATAAAACTATTTTCGAGTCCCTTTTTCATAGAGGTTATGCAGGGAATAAGTTTGAAAGCAAAAGAAAAAAATTATTATATTATGTATGACTTTTGCAAAAATGAGAAAGAGGAGTATGAGAGCACGAAAAAGCTCCTTGAAAGTGGATTTGTAGATGGGATTTGCCTTATGTCGACTCGAAAAGAGGATAAAAGTATAGAGTATTTAAAAAAAATGGAGTTTCCTTTTGTTGTGATAGGAGAGCCAGAGAAAAAAGATTCTACTTTATGGGTAGATAATAATAACTCTAAAGCAGCATATGAAGCTGTAAAAAAAGTGATGTCTAAAGAACCTAAAAATTCTAAAATAGCTTTTATAGGTGCAGATGAAAAGTTGACGATGACAATAAACCGTATGAAGGGATTTCAGCTTTCAGCAAAAGAGTTAGGCTTAACGAGTGAAGTGTATTTGGGTAATGAGTTTTCGAGAGAAGAGGGGTATCGTTTAGCAAAAGAGATATTTAAAACTGAAAATCAGAAAAACTTTATAATTCTAGAGGATAATCTTTTAAAAGGTTTTCTTCAGTATTTAGAAGAGAAAACAATTTTTGATGTGAATATAGCAAGTTTTAATAAAACAAATTTAAAAGATATTTGGCGTGAAAAAGTTTTCTTGATAGATATAAAACCTGAAAAGTTAGGAGACGCAGCGGTGAGTATTTTAGTTGACAGTATTGAAGGAAAATTAGAAACTGCTAGTAGGGTGATAGATATAAGCATGTAAAAATTCAAAATAAAAGTTGTAAAAAAGGTTGGAGTAACTTTTTTACAACTTTTTTGTTTTATATCTAGACAAAAATAAAAATCAGTGCTAGAATACTTTCATAAAATAAAGGCAAACGTTTGCACGAATTGGAGGAGAGATTATGTGGTGGAAAGAGTTAGTTGGTTATCAAGTTTATCCTAGAAGTTTTAAAGATTCAAATGGAGATGGAATTGGAGATTTAAATGGAATAATTGAAAAGCTAGATTATTTAAAAGAGCTTGGAATAGATTTAATCTGGGTATCACCCTTTTTCAAAAGTCCAAATGATGATAACGGATATGATATAAGTGACTATAGAGATATTTTAGAAGAGTTTGGAAATATGTCTGATTTTGATAAACTTTTAGCTGAAACTCATAAAAGAGATATGAAGCTTATAATAGATCTTGTTATAAATCATACAAGTGATGAACACCCTTGGTTTGTAGAGGCGAGAGAGTCAAAAGATAGTCCAAAGCGTGATTGGTATATTTGGAGAGAGGGGAAAGATAAAGCTGAGCCAAATAACTGGGAAAGTATATTTAAAGGGTCTGCTTGGGAGCACTGTGATAAAACCGATGAATACTACCTACACCTTTTCTCTAAAAAGCAACCAGATCTGAATTGGGAAAACGAAGAGATGAGAAAAGAGATATATAAGATGATGAATTGGTGGCTAGATAAAGGAATTGATGGTTTTAGAGTAGATGCAATCAGCCATATAAAAAAAGTAGAGGGATTACCTGATATGCCAAACCCGATGGGGAAGCAGTATGTTGATTCTTTCGATATGCATATGAATGTTGATGGAATTCAAAACTACTTAAAAGAACTTAAAGAGTGCACTTTTGATAAGTATGATATAGTCACAGTTGGAGAAGCAAATGGGGTAGATGCTGAAAATTCAGATGAATGGGTTTGTAGTGAAAAAGGAAAGTTCAATATGATATTCCAATTTGAGCATCTAAAACTTTGGGACTACGAGGAGAAAACAGAGTTTTGTCCAAAGGCTTATAAGCATATTTTAAATAAATGGCAGATAGCTTTAAAAGACAAAGGGTGGAACGCTCTTTTCATAGAGAATCACGATATACCAAGAAGTACATCTACATGGGGTAATGATAGAGAGTATTGGTCAGAGTCAGCAAAAGCATTTGCAACTGCATATTTTTTACAAAAAGGAACTCCTTTTATATACCAAGGTCAAGAGATTGGTATGACAAATACAGTTTTTAACTCTATATCTGAATTTCAGGATATAAAAAGTATAAATGAAGGGATAGAGAAGTTAGAAGCTGGACTTTCTGAAGATGAGGTTTTAGAGATTTTGTCAAAGACCTCTAGAGATAATTCGAGAACTCCTATGCAGTGGGATGATTCAGAAAATGCTGGCTTTAGCACAGGAGAGCCATGGCTAAAAGTAAATCAAAATTATAAGATTATAAATGTAAAAAATCAGATTGAAGATGAAAATTCTATTTACAACTACTATAAAAATCTGATAGAGTTAAAAAAGGCGAATAAAACTTTAATCCACGGGGACTTTAAACTACTTTTAGAAGAGGATGAACATGTATTTGCCTATTTAAGAGAATCAGAGAATGAAAAATATCTAGTTTTATCTAACCTGAGTAAAAATGAGAAAGCTTTAGATCTTTCAGAGTTTGACTTAAAGAAAGAGAATATAGTTTTATGCAACTATGAGAAAGTTGACAAAGAAGCTAAAAAGTTCAAAGTCAGAGCTTATGAAAGTGTAGTTTATAAAATTTAATAATAGGGGAGTGTAGGATGAAAAAGAACGGTTTAGTATCATTTGATTTTTGGCAAAAATTAGGAAAAGCTTTAATTGTTGTAATAGCGGTTATGCCTGCAGCGGGGCTTATGGTTTCTATTGGAAAACTTCTTGGGACAAGTGGACTTTCTATGCTAGGAAGAATTATAGAGGATATGGGTTGGGGAGTAATTGTGAACCTAAACATACTTTTTGCAGCAGCGATCGGGGGATCGTGGGCAAAAGAGAAAGCTGGAGGAGCATTTGCTGGAGTGATGGCTTTTATTCTTACAAATAGAATTACAGGAGCCATATTTGGTATAAATGGAGCTTTACTAGCTAATCCAGATGCGGTTATAAACTCTCTTACAGGGCAGGAGTTATTAGTTAAAAACTATTTCACTACTGTGATGGGGGCTCCAGCTTTAAATATGGGAGTTTTCGTAGGAAT
>DIXX01000061.1:11297-13853 GCA_002428805.1 Cetobacterium sp. UBA6069 | reverse complement strand
AGTTATATTTGGTTCTTTTGTGATGGCAACAATTCTTTCGTTAATCTGGCCGTTTGTTCAGTGGGGGCTAAACAGTTTTGGGGAGTGGATAGCAACTTCTAGAAATACAGCACCAGTCTTAGCACCATTTGTATATGGAGCGTTAGAAAGACTGCTATTACCATTTGGATTACATCATATGTTAACAATTCCTATGAACTACACAGAGCTTGGAGGAACATATACAGTTTTAACAGGAGCAGCAGCGGGAAGCGTTATGGCTGGACAAGATCCGATTTGGTTAGCTTGGATAACTGATTTAAACAATATGAAAGCTAGTGGTGATATAGCTGGGTATAAAAACCTTTTAGAGACAGTTGTGCCAGCAAGATTTAAAGCTGGTCAGGTAATTCTTTCAACAGCGTCACTTTTAGGAATAGGTCTTGCTATGCTAAACAATGTAGATAGCGATAAAAAAGCTCAATACAAAACAATATTTTTATCATCGATGTTAGCTGTATTTTTAACAGGGGTAACTGAACCGATAGAGTTTATGTTTATGTTTGTAGCTCCAATTTTATATGTAGCATATGCTCTTTTAACAGGAGTGGCTTTTGCACTTGTGGATATAATCTCTTTAAGAGTTCACTCGTTTGGATCTCTTGAGTTACTATCTCGTCTGCCACTGATGATAAAAGCTGGGTTATATAGAGATTTGATAAACTTTGTAATAGCTTCAATTGGATTCTTCTTCTTGAACTATTCGCTGTTTAATGTGATTATAAAAAGATATGATCTACCAACACCTGGAAGAAAAGGAAACTACATCGATGATGAGGAAACAACTTCAGAGGAGAAAGCGGTTGTAGAATCGACAGATGCAATTCCTGTTAAAATCATAGAACTTTTAGGTGGTAGTGAAAATATAGTAGAAGTGGATGCTTGTATGACTAGACTTAGAGTTACAGTGAAAAACTCAGAGGCTGTCGGGGATAAAGGGCTTTGGAAAAAAACAGGTTCAATCGGTCTTATTGTTAAAGGGTGTGGAGTTCAAGCTATCTATGGACCAAAAGCCGATATATTAAAATGTAAAATAATAGATATACTAGGGAGATAAAAAATGAAACTACTTACTTTGAATTGTCACTCTTGGCAAGAGGAAAATCAAATAGAAAAAATGAGATACCTCGCTCGAGTTATTGTTCAAGAGGGGTATGATGTAATAGCTTTACAAGAGGTAAATCAGTTTATAGAGGATAAGATTGTTTGTAAGGATATAAGAGAGCGTAACTTCTCTCTTATCCTTTCTGATGAGTTGAAAAAATATGGTGTTAATTACAATTTTGTTTGGGATTACCACCATGTAGGTTATGATATTTTTCATGAAGGTACGAGCATTTTGTACAAAGGTGAGATTGATGAGCATCAAAGTGAATTTATAGGAAGCTCTAAAGATACAAAGTTTTGGAAAAGTAGAAAGTTTAGTATGATCTCTAAGGAGATTGAAGGAGAGAGAATAGATTTTTATAACTGTCATCTTGGATGGTGGAATGATTTAGATAATCCTTTTCAAGATCAAGCTGATGAGCTTTTAGAGTTTGCAAACAAAAGAGGTAATAGATATTTTCTTATGGGAGATTTCAACAATGATGCAAATGTCAGAGGAGAGGGGTTTGATTATCTTCTAGATAGAGGCCTTAAAGATACATACTTAGATGCACTTCATAAAGATGATGGGATTACAGTTCCTGGAGCGATAGCTGGATGGGAAGGGAAGTGTGGTGCTTCAAAAAGAATAGACTTTATTTTAACTAACAGAGAGCTAAAAGTAAAGTCTAGTAAAGTTGTTTTTAATGGTGATAATAAAGATGTAGTTTCTGATCACTTTGGAGTAGCTATAGAGACTTTTTAATTTAAAAAGTCTCTTTGAGGCTTTCCTAATAGGAAACCTTGACCGTATTCGACAGAGTTTTGAATAAGAAACTCTAAATCCTCCTCTTTTTCAATACCTTCTGCGACAATTTTTAGACCTAAGCTTTTCATAATTTTAACTAGCCCTTTGTAGATAACTTTTCCCTTTTGTTTATCTTCGTTCATAGCCAAAATCAAAGATCTATCAAATTTAACTATATCTACTGGAAGAGTTGCAAGAAGTCCAACAGTGGAATATCCAGCTGTAAAATCATCCATAGATATAAATATATTCTTTTCTTTTAATTTTTCTAATCTTTCAATTGTAGTTTTTGAATTTTTCAAAATCATACTCTCTGTAATTTCAATCTCGATATTTGTTCCGTCAACTTTATAGAATTCTAAAAGATCAAAAATATATGGAAGCATATCCTCTCTCATAAAAGTTTCAGATGACATATTAAATGAAAGTCTAAAATCTTTTGTAACAGCTTTTTTTTCTAAAAGTGCTGCAACTTTTTTAATCGCTTCTTCAGCAATTTTATAGTCAATTTTATAAACGATACCCATTTTTTCAGCTAAAGGTATGAACTCAGCTGGACTGATAAATTTTAAATCAGTATTCTCCCAACGAGCTAAAGCTTCAGCTCCACTTAAAGTGTTATC
>DIXX01000061.1:10329-10988 GCA_002428805.1 Cetobacterium sp. UBA6069 | reverse complement strand
CAGATTTCACTATTTTTTTTAATAGCGTTGATAGCCATATCAGAGCATTTTAAAGATTCTTCTAACGAGATACAACTAGATTTTTTATGATAACCTAAAGTGAATGAAACATTATATTTTTTCATTAAAAAAGAGTTCGAAAATAACTCTTTTAAATTTTCTATTTTATATATAGGATTTTTGTCATTATATGAAAATATATAAAACTCATCTCCTGAAATTCTAAAAATTTTATCTTTTTTAAAAACTGATTTCAAAAATATACTTGTTTCTTGTAAAATAAGATCTCCATCTTCATGTCCATGTAGATCATTAACTTTTCTAAAATTATTTAGATTTAATAAAAATGTAACCCCTGTCTTATTGTTGTTCGATTTGCAAAACTCATTATAACTCTTTCTGCTATATAGTTTTGTTAAATCATCCCTCTTAAGCTGATTTTTTATTCTTAAATACTTAAAGAATATTGCAACTTGAAATGCGATGAAAATTAAAATCATGAGACTATTACCCACTATTTCCCCCTTTAAAGTTATAAAAAAATGAAATTCTTTATAAATATATCATTAAAATTAGGAAAAAGCAACAACATTTTTCAGAAAAAACACATTTTTTTACGATGTGTAGCGATTGTGGTTTTTTATAGTTTTATATGTTTT
>DIXX01000061.1:7587-10044 GCA_002428805.1 Cetobacterium sp. UBA6069 | reverse complement strand
TAAAGTTGAATTCCAGCAATATTTCTAAGTATATTTGAATATTCCACAAGGTTTATACTAGCTAGGTAAGCACTCATTCTGAAAGTTGCAACAGTTCCAACAGCCATCGGGAAGGTAGTTCCTGCAAATCCTGGATGGAAGTCAAAGCTAAAGAACTTTGGAATACTCAATAAAATAGATATCAAAGTTACAAATACTATTCCATAAAGGAAAACAGCAACCATAAGATTTGGTTCTTTAGTAATATTTAAATAACTTATAGCACAAAGACTTGATGGTGCTAAAAGAATAGCTTTAGTATGATAAACCATATCAGGCAGTGGTTTAACAATCAGTCTTCGAATCATAAATGGAATTATAGAGAAGAAAGCTATTAAACCATATATTGTAACAGCCTTTAATATTAAAGGTTCATTCATAGCTCCACCTACAACAACAGAAACCATTATACCATTATATGTAACAAACCAACTCGGTACGAAAGTTTCAATTTTGAAGTTCTTAATAACATTTCTATATGTAAATATACAGATAGCAAATGCGTGGAAGAAAACTCCAAACAACCATAGGTTTTTACCTAAAAATGGACTATACGGCAGTAAGAATGCTCCGATGATCATAGCTAACATCGAGTATGTTCCATATAAACTAGCAGGAATTGTATTGCTGTATTCTGCTAAAAAAGCCTCTTTGTGTCTAAAAATTTTAATTGTTGCTAAAATAAATACTACCATTCCAATAATCATAAAAATACTTCTAAGTAGAGTAAAGTTAAGTAGTAGATAAGCGTTTGCAAGAGTACAAGCACCAACTGTTGTGGCGATAGCTCCTACAGGAAAACGTTCAAGCCTATCAAGTGTTTGTTTAATCATTGTCATCTCCTTTTTTAATCTCTATATTCAAATTGTTGCTCTGCATCTATATTAAAGAAATCAGAGTAGTCAATATTAAATATAGATTTTTTAATTTTTGATATATCTATATACAGTCTTATTAGCTGAGCAAGAACACCAGTATAAGCTAGATCACCTTGAATAATAGCTCCGTAGATATGTCCATCTTTATGAGCAATTTTTTTGTAAACTCCATTTTTCTCACGGATACTTTCCACAGTAAGTCCTTCGATTTTATCAAACGCACTGTGACAACCAAGAGAAAGAGTAGGGATATCAAAGAAGTTCATAGTTGATTTTGCATAGAAGAAATCATCCATATCTCTTTCTACACCAGCCATGTTAGATGTAGCAGCTATTCCCTCTTTAACAGCGACAGACCAGATCGTACCTCTACCACTTACATCTCCCGCTCCGTAGATATCTTTTACACTAGTTTCACCCTTTGGATTGAAAAGTAATCCAAGTCTATCAGTGGCGATAGATGTGTTTTCTAAGAATTGGATGTTTGGACGAACACCAGCACAGATTATAACTAAGTCTGCTGGGATATGCTCGATATCTGTTCTATCATCTCTAGTTGTTTCAAAATATAATCCGTTTATTAGAGAATCGTTTTCTGGATCTACATCTAGCCCTGTAACTTTAGAGGTGAAGTGTAAATCAACACCGTGCTCAATCATTTTCTCTTCGTAAGCTAATGAAGCTTCTTTATCTAGTTGAAGAGGAAGCAGTCTATCTGCCATCTCAATAAGTGAGATTTTAGCACTTACATTGCTGTTATGTAGCAGTCCAACAACAGCATCCATACCGATAAGTCCAGCTCCAACAACAACTATGTGTTTGCTAGTTTTAGATAGCTCTAAAATTGTGTTGCAATCATCTAAAGATTTTAGACCTACAACATTGTTTTTCCCATGAATATTTTCAATCGGTGGGAAAAATGGTCTAGAACCAGTCGCTATTAAAACCTTGTCAAAGGTTACAACTTCATCGCCATCTAATTTTATAGTTTTATTTTTTTCATCTAAAGAGATTACCTCTCTACCTTTCATCCAGTTGATATTGTTTTTTTCGAAGAAATCTTTATCAACAAAGTTGATTCCATCAAGATCTCTCATATTTCCGATGTAGTGATGAAGAATACATCTAGAGTAAATTGCAGTATCCTTTGATATTAAGACAATCTCAGCGTTTTTATCTAAGGCTCTTAAGTTTTCAGCTCCGTTTATTCCAGCAGCCGAAGCACCAATTATAACATATTTCATTTTTAAACCTCCTCAAGAGTGATAGCAGCCATCGGGCATTTAGCGACACATTGTGGTCCAGCGGGATTATGTGTACACATATTACATTTCATAATCTCTTTTTTAGTGGCTTTATCCTCTTTTAAAGTTCCGTACGGGCAGGCCATGATACACATATAGCAGCTAGCACACTTATTTTTATCATAAGTAACATAACCAGTTTCGCTATCTTTTCTCATAGCTCCACTCATACATGTGTAAACACACTCTGGTAAGTCACAGTTTCTACAGAAAATAGGTGAATATTTAAAATCACT
>DIXX01000061.1:0-7306 GCA_002428805.1 Cetobacterium sp. UBA6069 | reverse complement strand
TAGAGTAAGGGTCGTATATAGAAAGCGTAAGGTTATTTGTTTCTATATAGTGAATCGGTGCATATAAAACATCGTGAGGTAGATTATCAGTAAGCAGTGCCCAGAATTTACTACTTCTACCATTTATAGAGTGAACAAGAATCTCCTCTTGGTTCTCAATATTTAATTTTTCACCTAAACTTTTAGAGATATAGATGTACGATCTATTAGATGTTGAATCGTTAACATAAGTGATCTCTTTTGTTCTAGTCTGAGTATGCCATTGCCCAACCGTTCCTCTTCCAGTGTTTAAAACGTATGGGAACTGCTCGTTTGTTGGAACAGGGTTCTCAGCTACATCTTCAAATATAAATTTAACTTTTTTATTTGGAGTGTAGTATTCGTTGTTTTCATAAAGTCTTCTTTCGTGATCGACTAAAACTTCTCCTTCACGGAATGGCCATTGAACTCCATATCCCTCTTCTAAAAGTTTGTAGCTAACTCCAGTCATATCACATGGAGTTCCCTTAGTAACAGCTTTCATCTTATTGAAAACTAATTCAGGAGTTTCCCAACCGTTTAGTAGATCTCCCATTCCCAATGCTTTTCCAAAATTATATATAACTTCAAAGTCAGTGAATGTTCCAGCTGGTTTTGGTAGTACAGGATTCAATTTAGAGATTCTTCTTTCAGTGTTGATAAGAGTTCCCTCTTTTTGAATTCCAGATACAACTGGTAAAAATAGATCTGCTAACTCTGAACTATCTGTGTTTGGATAAAGATCTTGAACAACAAAAAGTTCTAGGTTTTCAACAGCTTTTTTGAACTCGTAGTTGTTTGTCCAAGAGTGTCTTGGGTTTGTACAAAGAATCCAAAGAGCTTTAATCTCACCAGAGATTATTTTTTCGATAATAACATTATAAGGTAAAGTTGGTTTTGTTGGGAATATAGCAGGGTCTAATCCAAGAGCCTCTCCAACAAACTTTCTTTTAGCTTCATCAGCGTATTCTCCACCACCATAAAGTCCAGTAGTGTTACTGAAAAGACGAGATCCCATAGCGTTACACTGTCCAGTTATAGAGTTAGCACCAGTTCCAGGTCTTCCCATATTTCCAGTCATAACAGCTAAGTTTATTATACCTTGAGCAGTTCTAACAGCTTGATAACTTTGGTTGATTCCCATCGTCCACCAGAAAGAAACAGCATCTCCTTCGTGGATAAGTTTTGCAAGAGTTAAAAACTCCTCTTTTGTGATTCCAACAGTTTCTTCAATGTTATCTATTGAAAAATCTTTTACATGATTTTTGAACTCTTCAAAGTTTTCTGAGAAGTTTTCAATATATGATTTATCAATCCAATCGTTTTGGATTAAGTAGTTAGCGATTGTGTAATAAAGAATAAGGTCACTCTTTGGTTTTATACAGAAGAAGTAATCTGCATTTATGGCTGTTTCACTTTTTCTGATATCGATAACTATAACTTTTTTATTCTTATTTTTTCTAACTCTATCCCAGATGATAGGGTGAGCAACAACAGGGTTAGCTCCAGTGAAAATAATTGTATCAGAAAGCTCTAAGTCGTTTAAAGTATAAGGAGGTGCATCAAAACCAAAACTTTGTTTGTGAGCAACAACAGAAGTAGCCATGCAAAGTCTTGTGTTTCCATCTAATTGACCACCCACATAGTTTCTAAAAACATGTCCAACTAAAGCCATTTCCTCTAAGGCAAGTTGTCCAGTACTTATAGCAGCCACACTTTCTTTACCATATTTTTGAACTATATCTTTTAATTTCTCACTGAAAAGTGAGTAAGCAGAATCCCAAGAGATCTCCTCTCTTCCAGTAGGTGTTTTTAGTATAGGGTTTTTAGGAAAATCATCTGAAGTAAGTTGCTTATCTAAGTTAAGCCCCTTGATACAGCTGAATCCTTTGTTAACAGGATATTTTTCAGTAGGGATAACCTTTTTGATAGCTCCATCTTCTACATAAAAATCCATATTGCAAGCCAATGAACAATAGTTACAAGTCGTTTGAATTTTATTCATAACATCTCCTCCTCGATATAGAGTATTTTATATATTATAATACGTTTAAATAAAAAAAAGTAGTGTGATTTAAGTCACACTACTTTGGAAAAGGTTAAATTCTATTCGAAATACGCTCTAACTATTGCGTTATAAGCTCTAAAGCTACAGGAATAAATTCTGGAATACTCTCTTTTTTTATGATTTTATCTGCAGCTAAAACACCTTCTGCACCAATTGCGTCAGGTTTTTGAGCTACAGTCGCAGCTAATTTTCCACCTTTAACAGCATTAACCGCATCCTCAGTTGCATCAAAACCAACTATTAAAATATTTTTTCTACCAGAGGCTTCGATTGCTCTAAGTGCTCCAAGAGCCATCTCGTCGTTGTGAGCAAACACTGCATCGACATCTCCTATTCCTCCAAGAATATTTTCTGTAACGTTAAGTCCTTTTGTTCTGTCAAAATCTGCAGCTTGTCTAGAAACAATATCTAATTTTCCAGCAGCAGCAGAGTTGAACCCTTCTCCTCTATCACGAGCAGCAGTTGTTCCTGGGATTCCTTCTAACTCGATAACTCTATTAGATTTTCCCTCTAAGCTTTTAGCTATAAAGTTTCCAGCTAACTCTCCTCCAGCAACATTATCAGATGCTATATGAGATATTACTTTTCCACCGTTAGATGATCTATCTAAAGTTACAACAGGAACTTTAAAACGATTAGCAGCTTTAACCGAAGCTATAACAGCGTCAGAGTCTGTTGGATTTATAAGTAAGACATCAATTTTATTTACAAGTAGATCTTCAACGTTTGAAAGCTCTTTTGATGGATCGTTTTGAGAATCTAAAATGACAATCTCGTGTCCCATCTCTGCAGCTTTAGAAACCGCTCCCTCTTTAAGAGTAACGAAGAAAGGATTGTCTTGAGTTGAAACTACAAATCCGATTCTAGCAGCTTCTGCAATTGTAGTCATCCCTAAAACTAAACTCATAAATCCTAAATGTTTCAATCTATTTTTCATATCTATTAACCAGCCTTTTTTTTTATTTTAAAGAATTTTACTTTGAAGATTTTCTATCTATTAAAACTGCGATAAGAATTACAGCAGCTTTTACCATCATCTGGTAGTATGATGATACGTTTAAAAGATTTAGAGCGTTACCTAAAACTCCGATGATAACTGCACCAAGGGCAGTTCCTAAGATACTTCCAACTCCACCTGCAAGTGATGTTCCTCCAAGAACAACAGCAGCGATAGCGTCTAACTCATATCCAGATCCCGCTGTAGGCTGAGCAGAACCAAGTCTAGATGTGATTATAACTCCAGCAAGAGCAGAAAGAGCACCACACACTCCGTAAACAAGAGTTTTATACTTTGAAGTGTTTACTCCAGAAAGCTTAGTCGCTTCTTCATTTCCTCCGATAGCGTAGATATATCTTCCAAACTTTAAGTTGTTTAAAATATAGTATCCAACTACGAATAGAGCGATCATAATATAAATAGGAACAGGAATATCTAGAATATATCCTCCACCGATATTGTCAAAGAAATCTCCTCCAGCTCTAACTGGGATTGGTTTTCCATCTGTGAAAACAAGAGTCATTCCTCTTAAAAGAGTCATAGTAACAAGAGTTACGATGAATGGTTGAAGCTTTGCATAAGATATTAATAATCCATTAAAAATACCAAATAGCGCACCAAGAATAAGAGCGATTAAAATAGCTAATACAGGATTCATTCCACTTACAATTAATTTAGCTCCGATAGCACCTGTTAAAGCTAAGATAGAACCTACAGACAGATCAATTCCACCAGTTAAGATAACAAGAGTCATACCGATGGCGATAACTGAATTTATAGATGTTTGTCTTAAAACGTTTAAAATATTTCCTAAAGATAAAAATCTTGGATTTAAGAATGAAACTATTATAGAGAAAACAATTAACCCGATCAATGGTTTATTGTTATAGATTTTTTTTAACATTATTTATTTTCAACTCCTACTGCATATCTCATTATTTTTTCTTGAGTGAACTCCTCTTTTGAAAGTGATCCACTGATTTTGTGTTCGTGAAGAACCATGATTCTGTCACTTAGACCCATAACTTCTGGCATCTCTGATGAAATCATAATGATACTTAAACCTTTAGTTTTAAGTTCATTTATAACATCATAGATCTCTTTTTTAGCTCCGACGTCAACTCCTCTAGTTGGTTCGTCTAAAATAAGAATTTTAGGATTAGTTAAAAGAGCTTTTGCAATAGCAACTTTTTGTTGGTTTCCACCGCTTAGATTTTTAATAGTTGCATTTTCTGAAGGAGTTTTTACTCCGAATTTTTTAATATATTCTAGGACAGAGTTATTTTCTAATTTTTTGTTTAATCCTAGTTTGTTAGAGAAAGATTTTAAAGATGAAAGAGTCATATTCTCTTTTACGCTCAGTCCTAAAACTAAACCGTCACCTTTTCTATCCTCAGAAACATATGCTATACCATGTTTTACTCCAGATTCAGGAGAAGTGATATTAAGCTCTTTTCCATCTACTATAACTGTTCCAGCAGTTTTCTTGTAGTAACCATATATAGTTTTTACAAGCTCACTTCTTCCAGCTCCCATAAGGCCAGCAATTCCAAGAATCTCTCCTTTTCTAAGAGAGAAAGATGCATTTTTTACATATTGTCCACAAAGATTTTGAACTTTTAAAACCTCGTCTCCAGGAGTAGTAGTAACATTTGGGAACTGCTCATCTAGAGTTCTTCCAACCATACTTTGAATTATATAGTTTTCATCTATATCTTTTACCTCAGCTTCAGATACAAACTTTCCATCTCTTAAAACAGTTATATCATCACAAATCTCTGGAATCTCCTTCAATCTATGAGAGATATAAATTATACTTCTTCCTTCTTGAGTAAGCTCTCTTATAACACTGAAAAGACTTTCAGTCTCTTTATCAGTCAGAGCATCAGTTGGTTCGTCCATAACTATAAGTTTAGCATTTTGAGAAAGAGCCTTAGCAATCTCAATCATCTGCATCTTACCGATAGTTAAATCTTTAATCAGAGTTTTTTCGCTGTCTTTCATATTTAAAAGGTCTAGTAAAGTTCTAGCTTCTTTGTGCATAAGAGTCCAGTCGATTTTTCCAAAGCTATTAGTAAGCTCTCTTCCTAAGAAGATGTTTTCAGTTATACTCATATGTGAAATCAGATTTAACTCTTGGTGAATTATAGCTATTCCAGCTGCCTGTGAATCTTTTGTTCCTTTAAAGGCAACCTCTTTTCCGTTGAAAGTAACAGTTCCAGAGTCCTTAGTGTATATACCAGTCATTATTTTCATAAGAGTGGATTTACCAGCACCATTTTCTCCCATCAAAGCCATAACTCTTCCTTTATAGGCGTTTAACGAAGCTCCATTTAAAGCTTTAACGCCCGGGAAAGATTTGTGGATATCTTCCATTTTTAAAATAATCTCTTTTTTCATTTAAAAAACTACTCCTGACTTTAAAATTATATTTGCATAAGGAGTACACTCTCCAGTTCTAACAATCGCTTCACTCGATTTTGTAACCTCTTTAAACTCAGTGTGAGTTACAAAAGTGATTTTAGGGTTCATACCATTTTTTGAGAAAGTTTCTAAGATCTCGTTATAAACAGTTTCATTTATTGTTTTAATCTCTTCTGCTAAAACGATCTCTTCAACCATCATCTCACTCAGAATAGCATCTAGAGTTTTTATAAAACTTGGGAATCCCGCTTCGATGGCTAAGTCAATTCTCTTAACTCCTTTTGGGAATGGAAGTCCAGCATCACAAACTGTGATATGAGACGTGTGTCCAATTTTTGATATTTCATAAGATAATTCGCTATTTAAAAGTCTTCCTCTTTTCATAATTACTCTCCTTTAAAATTTAATACTTCTTCTAGAGTTGGTATAGAAGTTTGAGCTCCGATTCTAGTTACAGAGATTGCTGCAACACGAGTTCCTCTATCAATTGCCGCTTCGAAAGTTAATCCAGCAGCTAATCCATTTACAAATCCACCTATGAAGCTATCTCCAGCTGCAGTTGTGTCAATTGCTTTTACTTTGTAAGCAGGGAAAGATTTTTTCATCTCTTTACTTATAAACATACAACCTTTGCTTCCTAAAGTTACGATTAATCCTTTAACTCCCATCTCTAAAAGAATAGCAGCAGCAGCTTCTACACTCGCTTCATCAGTTACAGGAATTCCAGATAAAATCTCTAGCTCTGTTTCATTTGGAATAATGTAATCAGAGTTGCTGATGATTTCAGCATCTAGCTCTCTAGCAGGAGCTGGATTTAAAATAGTAGTTTTACCAAACTCTTTTGCTTTTTGAAGAGTGTATTTAACAGTTTCTACAGGGATCTCAAGTTGAGCTACAACTATATCAGAGTTTTTAATAGTCTCAATATGTCTATCAACATAATCGTTATCTACAGAGTAGTTTGCACCTGGAACAACGATTATTCTATTTTGTCCGTTATCTTCTACGATAATTTTTGCAATACCAGTAGCTTCATCACAATATTCAATATTAGAAACATCTACTCCATCATTTTTCATAGAGTTTAAAAGAATATCTCCCATACCCTCTTTTCCGATTTTTCCTAACATAGATACAGAGCTATTCATCTTTCCGATAGCAACAGCTTGGTTTGCTCCTTTTCCACCAGGAATTTGCATGAATTTCTTTCCTAAAAGAGTTTCTCCTCCACGAGGTGCTCTTTCACAGATTGTAACTAAATCCATGTTAATGCTTCCAACAACAACAATTTTTTTCATCTAATGTCTCCTTAAAATAATATATTGAAATAATATATTGTGATTAATTAGTGTACACAATTACACATAAAATTGGTTAATACCTTTAATGTAGCACACTAAAAAAATATTGTCAATAGCAAAAAAGCTGAAACCTTGTGAAAAGTTTCAGCTTTTATGCTTCTCAATCTCCCAACTCATGATGGTTCTTATCACTACGATAAGCAAAACTAAAATTATATTTTGAAGATCTCTTAATATAATTGTGTCGATAATATCGGCTATAATCAGAAATTGCAAACCTACTAAAATATATTTGTCGAAGTTATCTCTCATAATTTTACTAAAACTCAGTTTCTCTTTATTGGGAAATAAAAGTTTTAAACTTTTTAAAAATCCAAAGCAGATCACCGCAATAGAAAGAGCTGTAAAAAAGAAAGCCAACCAGTGTAGAAAAATTTTAAAAAAGTCCATAATGTAATGTTCAAATGTAAGCATAAAAACCTCCCGAGTAATTTTAAT
>DIXX01000052.1:2886-4859 GCA_002428805.1 Cetobacterium sp. UBA6069 | reverse complement strand
AAGTTTTTCAAATCCTCTTCAACATTACTTATAGTTCCAAGTCCGAAATTATCTATTAAAACCTGAAGAACATTAGGACTTAAAAATGCAGGAATAGTTGGACCAACGTGTATATTTTTAAATCCAAGATATAAAAGAGAAAGAAGAACTAAAACGGCTTTTTGCTCATACCATGCTATATTAAATACAATTGGAAGTTGATTTACATCCTCTAATCCAAAAGCTTCTTTCAATTTTAAAGCGATAACTGCTAAAGAGTAAGAATCATTACATTGTCCAGCATCTAAAACTCTTGGAATGCCTCCGATATCTCCTAAATCTAACTTGTTATATCTAAATTTAGCACATCCAGCAGTTAGGATAACTGTATCATTCGGAAGAGCTTTAGCAAACTCAGTATAATACTTTCTATCTTGCATTCTAGCATCGCATCCACCCATAACATAAAACTTTCTGATAGCTCCAGATTTTACAGCTTCAATAACCTTATCAGCAAGAGCTAAAACTTGATTATGAGCAAATCCAGCAACAATTTGACCTTTTTCAAGTTCAACAGGTGGTTTGCAAGCTTTAGCTGCTTCTATAATTTCACTAAAATCTTTTTTTCCAAACTCATTGACTACGATATGCTTACATCCATCCATACCAGCAGAGTTAGTTGTATAAACTCTTTCTAAATATTTAGCAATAGAACCTCTAGGAGGAACCAAGCAGTTACTTGTGAATAAAATAGGCCCATTGAAATCTATAAACTCCTTTGTTTGATGCCACCATGACCCACCATAATTTCCAACAAGGTTATCATATTTTTTAAAGAAAGGATAAGATATTCCAGGTAGCATCTCAGAGTGAGTATATACATCCACGCCAGTTCCACGAGTTTGGTCAAGTAGCATCTCTAAATCTTTTAGATCATGACCAGATATTAAAATACCAGGATTATTTCTAACACCAAGATTAACTTTTGTTATTTCAGGATGTCCATATGAACTAGTATTTGCTTCATCTAAAAGAGCCATAGCGTCTACGCCCACTTTTCCAACATTTAGAACCATCTGAACTAAACCGTCAATACCTAAAGAGTCATCATCAACATTAGCTAAAGTTTCCTCTATAAATCTATAAATTTTAAAGTTTTCTTTACCAAGGTTAAAAGCATGTTCGATATATGCTGTCATTCCCTTAAGTCCATAGATAACAGTTTCTCTTAGAGATCTTATATCGTCATTTTCTGTTCTAAGAACACCAATTTTTTCAGCATATTCTAGAAGTGATTCGTCAGAATTAGTATTAGTAGGGCAGTTAATATATTTTGCAAATTTCTCAGGAATAGAGATATTATGATTACTTAGTTCGAGTTGAAGTGCAGCTCTATACATCTCTCCAGTTTCAATCTCTCTTATAATAGCTTTATCATCAAAGTTAGCATTTGTGATAGTTACAAAAAGAGCATTTACAACCCAACGATGTAAACTATTACAAATAGATGTTTTATCGTGTAGCAATTCAACATAAGCAGATACAGTTTTGGCTGTGTGAATTAATAAGTCTTGAAGCTTCGCAGTTTCTGGAGCTTTTCCACAAACACCTCTTATAGTACACCCTTTATTCATCGCAGTTTCTTGGCATTGATAACAAAACATAGACATAAATACCTCCTAGAATATATTTTAAAATGAAAAAGCTGAGGTATTTATGAACCTCAGCAAGCTTTTATTCTTTTTCAAATTCGTCTTTTCCAACTCCACAAATAGGGCAAACCCAATCTTCAGGAACATCTTCCCAAAAAGTTTTAGGAGCTACTCCGTTATCAGGATCTCCAGTTTCAGGATCATAAATCCAATTACAAACATTACATCTCCATTTTTCCATAAAAACCTCCTAAGTTAATTTAATTCGTCTATTTTTTTCTACAAAAATAAAGTGTTTTTTCCTTTTAAAAATTTGTTATAATGTATTTAAAATAGAAAAAA
>DIXX01000052.1:0-2607 GCA_002428805.1 Cetobacterium sp. UBA6069 | reverse complement strand
ATATGGATAAGTTAAAAAAGTTAGGAGATTTATTGTGTGTAAATGTTTCTGAAAACAATATAGAGTTATCTCAGAGTTGTGACATAATATTTTTAGGAGTAAAACCTAATATGTATTCGAAGGTAATAGACGAGATAAAAGAGTGTGTAGATAAAAATAAAATCATAGTAAGTATCACTCCGGGATACTCTTTAGAAGAGTTAAGAGCTATGTTTTCTAAAGATGTAAAAATTGTGAGAACAATGCCTAATACTCCAGCTGCTGTTGGAGAGGGAGTAACAGCTTATTGTATAGGAAATGATATAACATCTGAAGAGGAAAATGAAATTAAAAAAATATTAGAGTGTTTTGGTTTGGTAGAAAGAGTTGAAGAGAAAGAGATGGATGCAGTTGTGGCAACAACGGGTTCATCCCCAGCATATGTTTATATGTTTATAGAAGCAATGGCCGATGCAGCTGTTTTAGGTGGAATTCCGAGAGAAAAAGCCTATAGGCTAGCAGCGCAGACTGTTTTAGGAAGTGCAAAGATGGTTTTAGAAACAGGTATGCATCCAGGAGCTTTGAAGGATATGGTATGCTCTCCAGGTGGGACAACGATAGAAGCAGTAGCAACCTTAGAAGAGAATGGCTTTAGAAGTTCTGTAATTAAAGCTATGAGAGTTTGTATGGAAAAATCAAAGAAAATGAACTCTTAAATAATAAAAAAAGTAGAGGGCGCCATCACGAATCCCTCTACTTTCTGAAAAACATAAATCTTTAAAAATTTGAATCTTTTCACGTTTAAATAACCTTAAAACTTGTAAAACACTTTTTGAAAACTAAAACACTTTACTAACTTTAAATCTATTTCTCACATAATAGCTAGATTTACAATTTCACGATTTGTTTTTATTACTTTTTCATCACGAAAACATTATACATTTTTACTATAAATTATTATACTTTTTATAATTATATAATTTTTGAACATCTTTGAAACTGTGTGATGGCTTTTTTGAAAATATTAAATCTTTTAAAAATTAACCTTTGAAGCTTTTAAACTTATCTAACTATTATTATAATTTTTAGACGTTTTTTGTTTCTAGAAAAGTTTGAAAATTTAAATTATTTTTATTTTTTTTAAAAAAAGGATTCTTTTTTCTTTTTCAGAAATAATTTATAGAAATAATAAAGAGATAAAGGAGAGGCTATGTATAAGGTAGAACTATTTGAACAGGAAAAAGTTTTAAGATATAAAGAGTTAGAAGATTATGATAGTACTTTTAGTTATCTTGAAACATTGATAAAAGAGTTGGGCGATAATCGTAAAATTATAGTTCATGAAAAAAAAGAGAGTGGCTGGATTAAATTCGGCGAATGGAAACTACAGCATGTTGAAAAAATATAAATTTTATTTAATCTATAAATGTGATATATTTAAAGGTAAGAGATTCAACCTATTAAATAAAATAAGGTTAGGTTAAAAAATAAAAAGGAATGTGATAATGAGAAAATTTCCAAAATATATGTATGTAGTAAACTATCCGATACAGGAGGAAGAGATTTGTCATCTAGAGATGAAAGTAGTTTTTGGAAAAGAGCTGGAAGATAAGATGCTGTTTTCAGATGTGAAATTTAACCCATCTAATAGTCCGTTTATAAAAACTCGTTTGGATATTCTTTATGAAAAGGATACTGTAGAAGAAATTTTAGAAGAGATTATAAAAGATAAAACTATTTATGATAATTTTAAATTAGAATATGTTAGACTTACTAATGAAAATAATATTCCTTATGAGGAGAGATTAGATATAATAAGAAAACTATCTAATAAGATTGAAGGTTGTCATAACTTTAAGAATCCAGAGTTTAATTTTGGAATAACAAAGATAGAAAATAAATGGCTATTTGGAATTGATAATAAAAATGATTATAAATGGCACGCACATGACAATAAACCATGTTCTTATTCAAACTCTTTAGGAGTTAAGGTTGCTAAGGCAGTTGTAAATATTGCTAATAGTGGATCAATAGATAAAACAATAGTAGATCCGTGCTGTGGAGTTGGAACAACTTTAGTTGAAGCCTTGGATGCAGGATATAAAATAGAAGGATATGAGATAAATACTCAAATTGCAAACAATGCAAATATTAATTTAGAGTTTTATGGATTCGATCCAATTGTTGTAAATGATGATATGCATAATATTCAAAAAAATTATGATAGCTCTATTGTTGATATTCCATATGGACTTTTTAGTCATATATCCGCAGATGAGCAGAGAAAAATAATAGAAACAGCGAGAAGAATTTCACGTAGAATAGTTCTAATCTCTTTTGAAAATCATGATCTAATGTTAGAGGAAAGTGGATTTAAAATACAACATAGATGTATAGTGCCAAAGGGCAAATTTAAAAGATTTATAGTGGTTGCAGAGTAGAAAAAAAGTAATGTAAAAAATATGTAAAAAAACTTGTTGACTTTTTTTATAAGTTGTGGTAATATATTTATGTAGCGCAGAGGGAGTTGAAAAACGAACTTTACTATGAAGCCTGGGTGGCGGCATAGGCAGACGCACGGGACTTAAAATCCCGAGCTATCTGTTAGACTGCCGGTACGATACCGTC
>DIXX01000088.1:5926-12954 GCA_002428805.1 Cetobacterium sp. UBA6069 | reverse complement strand
ATTTATTTTTTAAAATCAGCTTTTTTATAATCAAAAGCTCTTAATGTATTTCTAAGTTCTCCATTCACACTATAAGCATGGAATGTTGATCCTGCTAATGAATCTACAGGTAACTCTTCTATAGCTTTTCCTAAATATTTATTTATCCACTCTTGGTCGTGAACATTTTGATGTTTATCATTTGCATCTGGTAAATAGAATCCTAACAGCTTTCCTTCTGGAGATATAACAGTTATTAACGCTTCATGCTTATTGTATGACTTTACATGAGTTAATCCTGTATAAGCCACAACTTTTCCATCTTTTTCTATTGTAGCAAAATTGTAATAACCTAAATTTGGTGCTTCATAAACATCTCCTAATCCATCAAAAGCTACCCCTGCTTTTTTGATCGCTTCTTCAATATGCGGTTTATACCCTTCTATTGAATACTTTCCTAAATCTTCTGATTTTGCTTTATAAGCAAAAGCTAATTGTGACAAACAAAAAATCATTAACAATATCTTTTTCATTTCTTCCTCCCGTTTTTAGTTTATGATGTCCTATTACAACATATTTTAACTTATTTCGTAGACTTTTTCAAATATATTTTTCAAAATAAATAAATAATACAGTTGAATTATTGTTCAATAAGTTGTAAAATACTAAAAACGAATATGTTCAAATAAAGGAGAGCTCACATGGAAAGAATCAAAAATAAACTGTACGAAATTGAGAAAGAATACTTAGATCTTGAAACAGGAATTATAGACTACTCAAACAGCATTATAAAATCACCCGATTTAAAGAAAAAAGGTTCTAAATTTGGAATTTATGAGCAAAAGGGTAAGATGATGATGCTTAGATTAAAAGCTGTTGGTGGAGAGCTTTCTAAATCTAATTTTAAAGACCTTGTAGATATTATGTTTGACCAAAATATACCTTACTTACATCTTTCAACAAGACAAAATTATCAACTTCATGAAGTCCAATTTGATAAAGTGAAATCAACTATTAATCTTTGTAATGAAAAAGAGATGTATTTTAGAGGTGGAGGTGGTAATACTTTCAGAAGTATTCTTGTTTCTACATATACTGGTGTAGATAAAAAGAGTAACTTCGACGTTGCTCCTTATGCTAAAATGATTGAAAATGAAATTTTCTTAATGGATAAAGCTTTTGATTTTGGAAGAAAATTAAAAATTGGATTTTCTAATAGTGTTGAAGATGAATTTGTTATGGCTGTTCAAGATATGGGATTTGTTGCAAAAGAGATTAATGGTAAAAAAGGATTTAAAGTTTTTGCTGGTGGAGGAATGGGAAGAGGTAGTAAAATTGGTCATATTTTAATAGAATTCTTACCTGAAGAAGATTTGTTAAAAGCTGTTAGAGCCATAATTGAACTTTTCTATGATCGTGGTGATAGAGTTAATAGAATGCAAGCTAGACTTAGATTCCTTGTTGAAAAAATTGGAATAGAAGGTTTTAGAAAACTTTTCCTTGAATATTTTAATAAAGAAAAGCTTGAAAATGGTTTTATAGAAACTATTAATTATACTAAATATATAAATGGACTTAATAGATTTGAATTGGATAATGTCAGCGATAATTTTAAACAATGGACAGATATTTGTGTTAAAGAAACTAAATTTAAAGATATTGTTTCTCTTGTTTTATATGTAAAAAATGGAGATTTAACAAAAGAACACGCAAAAAAATTATCTACTCTTTTAGATAAAATTAATACCCCTATTGTAAGAGCTACAATAAATCAAAATTTAGTTATTCCATTAGTTCACAGATCTTCTCTACCATATATCTACGAGTTTTTAAACAATGAAATTCCAGAAATAGTAACTGAATCATTCTCTATCAGAGGACAAATTAGAGCATGTGTTGGTGCTAAAATTTGTATGATTGGAGTTCAAGATTCTGTTGGAATTGCTGATGCTATTAGTATTGAATTAGATACATTAGCTACTAAATATCCACAATATAAAAAAATTATATTTAAAGAAGCTAAAAACATAAGAATCTCTGGATGCCCAAGCTCTTGTGCTGGTATTCCTGTTGCTCCTTTAGGATTCATAGGATTAAAAAAGAAAATTAACGATGTTTTAACAGACTGTATGCAAGTTTATATGGGAGGAATTCTAACTGAATCTATTCAATCTTTAGCGTTTGAAATCCCTAATCTTATAATCCCTATAGATGAAGTTCCTCTTCTTGTAAAAAGACTATTTGAAGACTACTTAGAAATGTTGCAGGTTTACGATATTACTTTTGCACAATATATGTATGAAAGAAGATTGGAGGAATTCTAAAAATAATTAAAAAATTTAAAGGAAGATTTTTTCTTCCTTTTTTTCTTCCTTTTTTTGAAAATATTTTTTTATTTATTTTTTAATTAGAAAAAACATTCTATTTTTTCTTGACTTATTCATTTTTTTCATTTAAAATTAACTTGAAAAATAAAATTTATGAGGTGATTTTTATGTTAGCTGAACACTCTAAAAATAAAAAAGTATTTGATAATGGATTCCAAATCGCTAAAAATGCAGATTTAGCATCTAAAAAATATGGTCAAAAAAATGTTATAAATGGAACTTTAGGGATTTTTTATAATGATAATGAAGAGATGCATACTTTAGATATTGTTAATAAAGAATATAAAAATCTATCTGATAAAGAACTCTTTAATTATTCTTCTAGTATCAGCGGTGAAGAAAGATTTATTGAAGCTGTTAAACAATATGTTTTAGGTAAAAACTATTCTAATAATTTAGGAACGAACTTTTTAGAGGTTATTGCAACTCCTGGTGGAAGTGGTGCTATTTACAATACTTTTAGAAACTATATAAACCCTGGTGAAGTTGTTTTACTCCCTAATTACATGTGGAGTTCTTACAAACTTATGAGTAAAGAAGCTGGAGGTGGACACCAAACCTACTCACTTTTTAATAGCAAAGGAAAGTTTGATCTTGTAAACTTTAAAAACTCTGTAATTGAATTAGCTAAAATTCAAAAGAACCTTGTTATAGTTCTTAATAATCCTTGCCACAATCCAACTGGTTATACTATGTCATCATCTGAAATTAAAGGAGTTATGGAGATTTTAAGAGAAGCATGCTCTCTTTGTAATATTATTTTAATTAATGATATTGCTTATATGGATTTCAACAATAAAATAAATAACTTTACAGATTTTTATCAAGATCTGCCTAGTAATCTATTGGTTGTTATAACTTTTAGTATGTCTAAATCATTGTGTTGTTATGGACTTCGAGTTGGAGCACAGATTGCTATCTCTTCATCTTCAGAAACTATCAATAATTTTTTAGATGCTAGTCTTTATACTTGTAGAAGCGTTTGGTCTAATATTCCCAAAGGTGGGATGACTCTATTTAGTAATATTGTTTTAGATAAGAAAAAATATAAGCAACTTTTATTAGAACAAAATTATATGAAAAATATGCTAAGAGAAAGAACTGATATTTTTATTAGCGAAGCAGCTGATGCAGATTTAAAAATATTACCATATAAAAGTGGATTTTTTATAACAATACCTTTTGAAAATATTACCGATGAAAAAATAGCTGACAAACTAAAAGATGAAAATATTTTTACTATTATTATTCCTGGTGCTATAAGACTTGCTGTTTGCAGTATTCCTAAATATAAAATTCATGGATTAGCTCAAAAGATAAAAAATATAATTTCAAAAAATATATAAAAATTTATTTTTTTATTGACATTTCTATAAAAATAGTTTATTATCTGTCTTAATAAAAAGACAAAAGGAGGAAATATATGAACACTAAATTGAAATTCGGATTTTTACTAGCACTGATAATTATAATATTAAGCTCTTCGGTTTGAATTTAGTAGAATTTTTTCTCTAAACTATTCAAGCCTTATTTTAGTACAAAATTAAGGCTTGAGCGATTGTGATACATTTATGGCTTGAGTCTAACTAGATTCAAGCCTTTTTTATTTAATAAAAATTTTGGGAGGAGATACAATGATAAACACAGGAAAAATTTGGTTCAATGGGGAATTTAAGGAACATGATGATGCTAAAGTTCATGTTCTATCTCATGTTTTACACTATGGTTCTGGATGCTTTGAAGGAATTAGATTATATAAGTTAAAAAATGGAAAATCTGCAGTTTTTAGATTACAAGAACATATTGATAGACTTTATGATTCTTGTAAAATATACCGAATGAATATCCCTTATAACAAAAAAGATTTTCTTAAAGCTGTTTTAGACACTATCAAAATAAATAATTTAAAAAGTGGATATATCAGACCTCTTATTTTTAGGGGCTATAATCAACTTGGAGTTAATCCTGCTGTTTGTCCTGTTGAAGCTATAATCGCTGCATGGGAATGGGGGGCTTATCTTGGAGAAGACGGGTTAGAAAATGGAATTAAAGTTTGTGTTTCTTCTTGGAGAAGACCTGCTCCAAACACACTTCCAGCTCTTGCTAAAGCTTCTGGAAACTATTTAAGTTCACAGCTAATCAAAATGGAAGCCCTTGAAAATGGTTTTGAAGAGGGAATCGCTTTAGACTACTCTGGAAATATTAGTGAAGGAAGTGGAGAAAATATATTTTTAGTTAAAAATGGAGAACTTTTAACTCCACCTGTTGCCTCATCATCTCTTGCAGGGATTACAAGAGATGCAGTCATTCAACTAGCTAAAGATTTAAATCTAGTTGTAAAATTTGAAACTCTTCCTAGAGAATTTCTATATCTTGCGGATGAAATCTTTTTAACAGGAACAGCTGCTGAGATAACACCTGTAAAAAGTGTCGATAATATAGAAATTGGAAATGGGAGCAGGGGTAAAATTACAAAATTAATTCAAGATGAATTTTTCAAAGTTGTAACTGGAGAAAACGAAAAATATCAAAGCTGGCTAACAAGTGTTGAATAAAATTTAGAAAAGTATAAAGGAGGATGTTTATGAAAAGTTATTTTATGGGAGTTCTTGCTTTAATTATTGCATATTATACATATGGTAAATATTTAGAAAAAAATTTCGGTGTAGATGAAAGAAAGACACCTGCTCTTTCTAACCTGGATGGTGTTGACTTTGTTCCAATGAATTGGTTTAAAAGTTTCCTTGTACAGTTTTTAAATATTGCTGGACTAGGGCCTATTACAGGAGCTGTAGCTGGTGCTATGTGGGGAAGCTCAGCTTTTCTTTGGATAGTTTTTGGTACAATTTTTGCCGGAGCTATTCATGACTATTATACTGGGATGATTTCAATGAGAAATAACGGACAAAATATGCAAGAGCTAATTGGTAAATACCTTGGTAACTCTGCTAGAACTTTCACAAAATATTTTTTAGTCCTTCTTTTAGTTATTGTTGGGGTAGCTTTTATTACTGGCCCAGCTGAAATATTACAATCTTTTACTGGAATTAATAAAATCTTTTGGCTTGTATTAATTGTCTTTTATTATATAGTTGCTACTTTACTTCCAATTGATAAAATCATTGGAAAGGTTTATCCTTTATTTGGTGGAGCTCTTGTACTAATGATGTTTTTATTAATTGGTGCAATGTTGATAAAAGGGGTTAATATTCCTGAAGTTACTTTTTCTAATTTGCATCCTAAAAACCTACCTATTTTTCCTTATATGTTTGTAGTTATCTCTTGTGGAGCTATCTCTGGCTTCCATTCAACACAATCAGTCTTAGTTGCAAGATGCTTAAAGAGTGAAAAAGATGGTAGAAAATCTTTTATGGCTGCAATGTATTTAGAAGGATTTGTTGCCTTAACTTGGGCTGCGATATCTTTAGGTTTCTTTAACGGCGTTGAAGGCTTAGCTGCAAGTGGTGGTGGAATGGTTGCTGTAAGTAAAATGATTACAGGACTTCTAGGTAAATATGGATTAGTCTTTACACTGTTTGGTTTAATTGCTCTTCCTATTACAACAGGTGATACTGCCTTTAGAAGTGCTAGAATAACTATCGCTGAAATTATAAACTATGATCAAAGCTCATTAAAAAGTAGACTTTTGATTGCTCTTCCCTTGTTTATTTTGGCTGGATTCTTATCTCAATTTGGATTTAATACTCTTTGGAGATACGTTGCATCTACAAATCAACTTTTAGCAACACTTGGTCTTTGGACTTCTACATTTTATCTTATTGAGAAAAAAAGAAATTATTGGGTTGCAGGTGTTCCTGCATCATTTATGACAGCTATGATTAGTTGTTATTTCTTGGCTGCTCCTGAAGGGTTGAAAATAGCTAATTTGAATTTAGTTTACACTCTTGGAATTATGACTTTCTTCACATCTTTAATTTTAATTGGACTAAAAGGAGTAAAAGAGAGTAAGAAAATTACTATATAAATATAGAGAGGGGAAAAAACTTCCCCTCTCTCCTATTTTACAACAATCTCTTTTGATTTTATTTTTTCAATAATTGATTGTAATTTTTCTATTTTTTCAGCTCCGATTATATCCTTTGTATTTCTAAAATCTGTTGTTCCTACTCCACCTTCTGATAAACCATAATAGAAATCTCCACCTTTAAATTCGTTATTCAATATTGATTGAACAGTATTGTAAACTGCTATATCAACATTTTTCATCATAGAAGTTAAAATAGTTCCTTTTATAAAATCATCTTGATCAGAGTCGACTCCAATTGCATAAATTCCATTATCTTTTGCAGCCTCTAAAACTCCCAATCCACTTCCACCAGCAGCATGATATAACACATCTGCTCCTTGCTTTATATGCATAGTTGCCATTTCATTTGCTTTTAGTGGATCATTAAACGCTGATGTTCCTCCTATATAAGCACTCAATACTTTTATATCTGGATTTACATACTTTGCTCCCTGCTCATATCCATCCTTAAATTTGTTAATTAAAGGCATATCAATTCCACCAACAAAACCTATAACTCCACTTTTACTCATCATTGCAGCTAAAGCTCCCATTAGGAATGAACCTTCATTCTCTCTAAATAATAAATTTTTTACATTTTCTTCACTCGTACTATTGTCTATCATAGCAAATTT
>DIXX01000088.1:0-5662 GCA_002428805.1 Cetobacterium sp. UBA6069 | reverse complement strand
CCAATTATAAAATCATAACCTGCATCAGCATACTCTCTCAAGAAATCCTCATCTTCTAGTGATGATTTAGGTTCTACATACTTAAATTCTATTCCTAAATCCTTCTTTGCCATTTCTAAACCTCTATATGATGAATCATTAAATGATTTATCTCCTAGTCCACCAGTTGATAAAACTATTCCAACTTTTAGATTTGCAAAACTACTAACACTTCTACCTAAGAACATCGTAATAATAATTACTAACACTTTTAAAATTTTTCTCATAAAAATAAAAACCTCCAATTATATTAAACCTATGTTTCGCATAAGCTTAAATTAAAATTGAAGATTTTACAATTTCAAAATTAAGCCTATAGTAAGTTATTTGCGGTAACTTGTAGAAACGTTTCACCATATTAGAAACATATATAGGATTTGTATTAATCATATATTAAATTTATATTTTTGTAAAGCTTTTTTAAAAAAACATATAACCCTCTTCAAAAAAAGAACTTTAATTTTCATTTTTATAAAAAAAGGAAATATTTTTTTATTTTTTCTTGACTTGTTGCGTTTTTTTTCATAAAATCTAGTTATAAAATATAATTTAGGAGGTTTTTTATGAAGCAAGAGATTTTTATAGGTAGAAATAGTGCTATTTTAAATTTTTCAACAAAATATTGTGATACATCTGAGAATTTACTTTCAAGTGCATCTTTTAAAAAAGTTCTTTCGAAATATATCCATTCAATTGAGAGCAAAAATACTTCTGTTTTTCAATTTTTAAAATGTAATTGTAGCGAAGATATATCTGAAACTATGATTAGACTTTTTAAACTTTTAATTATTTTGGATAAAAAAGAAGTTGCAAAACTTGATCCTACATTAACTTCTCTTTTAAATAAAGAATCTCTTCTTTTCGAATTTATTGAAGGACTTTACTCTTATTGGAGAAAATATGAAAGATATGCTATTATTCGTAATAAATCTACTAGTTTAGGTCTTCAAAACATTAATTTTATTGATTCTATGAACAGTTTTACAAATTTAATTTTAAAAACATATAGAGTTGTAGAGGAAAATATTTTAGGTGAACATCATAGAGTATACAGACAGCTTCATGCTGGAGTTAACGCTGGTCTTATTTTAAATGATATAAATTGGAGATGCCCTAAAGAGTATTCTTTTTTAGAAAAAATTCCATTTGTTGAATCAATAGTTTTACAACCACCATTTATTACATACCCTGGTAAAAATACTAGAAAAGGAATTTTTTGTGAAAATAAAGAAAATCCTATTGAAAATTTAACTCTTAACTTAGAAAATTGGATTTGTTTCCCTGCTAAGGTTGGAGAGTTACTTGCTTTTGTATATTTTGATATCAATTTTATGGCACAAGGTGTTACTTTGAGTAATCTTTTTGAATTAGCTAAAAAAGAGGAATATATTGATAAAAAACCAGATATTATATAT
The DNA here is from genome assembly GCA_002428805.1 of Cetobacterium sp. UBA6069. Lineage (GTDB taxonomy): Bacteria > Fusobacteriota > Fusobacteriia > Fusobacteriales > Fusobacteriaceae > Cetobacterium_A. The sequence goes on along the minus strand of DIXX01000088.1, from coordinate 4,208 downwards.
ATGTATGGAGTTAAAGATTTCCATTCAGAAATGAGAACAGAGTTTTATAAAGATTCTCAAAATGATATTATGGTTGGATACGTTAACTTTAACGAGGGAATTGATTATTTCGGTTATATGAAGAAAATGATTTTAACTTTACATAATCTTAAAATGATTGATTCTGGTTATCTTCCAATTCATGGAGCTATGGTAAACCTTACATTTAAAAATGGATTAGAGAAAAATGTTATCATTATGGGAGATAGTGGTGCTGGAAAATCTGAAAGTTTAGAAGCTTTTAGAAAGCTTAGTGAAGACTATGTTAAAGATATGAAGATAATCTTTGATGATATGGGAGTTTTAAAATTAGATGACAATACCCTTACTGCTTCTGGAACAGAGATTGGAGCATTTGTTAGATTAGATGATTTGGATATTGGTTATCCATATAAAGAGATTGACAGAAGTATATTTATGAATCCCGATAAAATAAACTCACGTATTATAATTCCTATATCTACCCACGCAGATATAACAAAAAAATATCCTGTAGATATGTTTTTATACGCAAACAACTATGAAGAAGGCGAAGAGTTAGAGTTCTTCGAAAATTCTGTACTTGCAAAACCAACATTTATTGAAGGAGCTAGAAATGCAAAGGGAACAACGAGTGAAATTGGTTTAGTTACATCATATTTTGCTAATCCATTTGGTCCTGTACAAAGAAAGGATGACACAGATATTCTTATTGATAAATATTTCGATAAGATGTTTGATGATAAAACTTTAGTTGGACAGATAAGAACTGGTTTAGGTATAGAGGGACTTGAAAAGTTAGGACCTGAAAAGGCTGCTAAAAAGTTATTCCAACTTTTGATAAAATAATTTTAAAATTTATGGGAGTTAGATTTCTAACTCCCATTTCTAATTTATTTTACAGTTTCTAATTTTTCCTCTTCTGAATGGTATACTTCTAAATCTAGCTTACCCTCACTCTTTGAAACATACACTGCAACAGCACTATCTCCAACAACATTAAGAGCTGTAAGTAACATCTCTAAAGGTCTATTTATTCCTAGTATTATCGCATACGCTGAGACTGCAACTTCATTACTATAACCCATTCCAGTTAAAATAGTAAATAGTATTATCGCTCCACTTCCTGGGGCTGCTGGAGTTCCAATTGAAGCTAACAATGCTAATAATGAAATCGTAATTAAATTAAATACTGTAATTTCATATCCTGCTACTCCTGCTATAAACAGTGTTGCTATAACTTGCATTATTGCTGTTCCATTCATATTGACAGTCATTCCCATAGGCAGTACAAATGATGTTGTTACTTCATCTACTCCTAATTTTTCGATAGTAGCTTTTGTATTTAATGGAAGTGATGCTGCTGATGACGACGTTGAAAAAGCAAACATAGCTACATTAGATATCTTTTTCATAAAATGAACTGGATTTAATCCCGTTGAAATCCAAACTATAAAAGAGTATCCAAAAACTAAGAACGTTAACAGTGTTACTGCTGTTAAAACAAAATAGATACTTGCTATTTTTAAATATCCAATTCCATAGATTGCAAATGTTCTAACTAACAGAGAGAAAATAGCTATCGGTGCAAATTTATTAATAACAAAAGTTAAAAATATTTGTGACATTTTATTTATTTCAACAATCCCCTTTTTAACAACAGAATCACTATCATTCATTTTATTTAAAATAATTCCTGCAGATATTCCTAAAAATACCGCCACAAGAACATTCCCATTATTAGATAATCCCGCTAATATATTTTGTGGAATCGCTTTTATTAAAATCATAAGTGGATTAGATGATGTGGCTCCTCCAGATACAGATATATTTTGAATTGATGCTGAGAATAATTTCCCTTTGTATGCCATCATTCCAACTATAGAAGCATATACCAATGCTAAAACTGAACTAGATCCAAAACCTAAAAATGTTTTATAAGATATTCTTTTTAAACTTTTCGAATCTTGAATATTTGTAACTGCAATTATTATTGATGTAAATACCATTGGAATTATTACTAATTGTAATGCGTTTATAAAAAGTTGCCCTATGATATAAAATATTCCTAATGCTTTTGCACCTTCTGGCCTTGTTATATCTTGGAATAAAATTGAATTAACCATATTCCAAGTCTCAATTTTCCCATTTTGTATTAGATTCTCTCTTAAAAATAAAAATCCAACACCTAAAGTTACACCTAATACCAAAGCAAAAAATATTTTTTTTGTTAAATTGTTTTTCTTCATAACTATCACTCCTTTTTTCTTAAAAAAAAATAGGAATAGCAACTACAAAATGTAGTCACCACTCCTATTTATGATGTATAATATTTAAAAGAAAGAAATATAAAATTAAAAATGAAAAATGAAAATGAAAACATTGTTTTTATCAACTCTCTTTTCTTTTTCAATTTTATCTTAATCATTATTTCCTCCTTTTTTAAACAAATGTTTAGTTTCTTAAACTTTTGTTATTATATCATATTATTTAAATATTCACAACTATTTTTATTTTAAGAAATATTACTTGAGGTGATTTTATGGAACAACATTATGAAAGTTTTTTATTACAGGTTTTAAAAACCTTTACTAGTGAGGAGTTTTTAATCGATTTAACCAATCATTTGATTATTTTCATTTTTAGATTTTCACTAGCTTTAATTTTCTTTTTAATTGGAAGAAAGATTTTTAAAAAATCTCTTTCAAGATATTATACAACAAATGCTTTTAAGTCTATAGATTCCTCTTTCAGAACTTTTTTATCTTCAATTATTGATACAGGATCTATTATTATTTTACTTATTATCTCATTACTTATAGTGGGGTTCCAACAAAGTTCTTTAATCGCTTTTTTAGGAAGTATCGGAATTGGGGTTGGACTAGCTCTTAAAGATAATTTATCTAACTTTGTTGGGGGACTAATTATACTTATATTCAAAACATACTCTGTTGATGATGAGGTTGAAATTATTGGTAACTATGGACTGATCTCATCTATTGATGTTTTTTCTACAACCATAACAACATTTAGCGGAGATATTGTTAGTATTCCAAATGGTAATGTTATAACAAATCAGGTTATAAACTATTCTAAAACTCCTAATAGAAGAATGAAAATTGTCGTTTCTGTTGCTTATGAAACTGATATTGATTTAGTTTTTGAAGTTCTAAATAATTTAATAAAAGATAATAAAAGTGTTTTAAAAAACCCGAGTCCTTTTATAAATGTAGAAAAATATAATAATAGCTCTATTGATATTGCGTTAAAAGTATGGACTAAAAATGAGGTTTATTGGGATACCTACTTTACTCTTTTAAAAAATTTAAAACCTTCATTAGATGCAGTTAATATCTCTATTCCATTTCCACAGATGGATATTCATATCAAAGAGCAAAATTTTTACAAAAAAGAAAGCTGAGATTACCTCAGCTTTTTTAATAACAATATATTTTATACGTAGCTACTTCTTTCTAAATAGTTAGTATCTTTTCCATAAGCAAATATTACAGAACCATTTTTTATCATATCAATAGTTTTCTTTGATATATCTCTTGGCAGTGCTGGACATCCTAAACTTCTTCCAAGTCTTCCCAGAGACTTAGCCATCTTTGGATTTGCATAATCTGCTCCATGAATAACAATATATCTCTCTTTAGCTTTATCATTTATCCCTTTTTCTAAGCCGTTTAAAACTAATGAATATCCATTTCCACCCATATAGGTATTTTCAGTTAAAAAGAATCCTAAAGAACTTTTATTCGAACTCACCGTATTCGAAAAAGAAGTTGCTATATTTCCACCACTATTTTTTCCATGTGATACATGCGAATTTACTAAAATCTTTTTTCTATCCATATCTATTACAAAAAATCTTTTTTCAGTTGATGGTTTTGAATAATCAATTATTGTCAAAAGATTTTTTTTTCTTTTTTCAATTTTATTATAACCATTTAAAGCTGTTTTAAATACTTCATAATCTAACTTACCAACTAAACCTATTTCCCGATATAACTTTTTTTCAGTATCCTCTTTCGATACCTGTACTACTTTTTTCTCTGTCTTTGTAGGATTCTTTAATGTAAAACCAAAAGATGTTGTCGATATTGAACCTAAAATAAGAGCTAACATTAAATACTTTTTCCCTAACACAAAAACCTCCATTTACTACTTTATTCCTAATAAAACCC
>DIXX01000032.1:11246-13154 GCA_002428805.1 Cetobacterium sp. UBA6069 | reverse complement strand
AACCCCCCCTTTTTTTTTTTTTATTTCTCTGGTTCTTCACATACATTTAACTTTTTTGACATATAACTCCTTTTTATGGATTCTGAAATTGCCCAACCTCTATCCACTCACACAAACCTCTCGCATGTCCAAGTGTCATATACTTCTCTGAGTATAGGTATTTAGCTCCATTCGATGCTTTTATTATTTTTATATCTGTATCTGCATTTTTCAAAATATTTTCTACTACTATATTCATATCTAAGTCTATTGTATTAAATGGAGCTAGTTTAAGTATCTCTATTGAAGTCGGTCTCGGATATATTTTCGATTCATTTCTTACAATCTCAACAACGACATCCTCTATTTTTCTCTCTTCTAAATTAAAAAGTAGATCTCTATACCCATCACTCAAATACTCTTTTGAATATAGGTATATCTCTTTTTCACCATTTAACACGTCTATATCAGATATTTCTTCGCTTTTTTTTAACTCTTCTAAAAAATCATCAATATGAGAGCCCTTTAAATTTATAGGCTCTCTCTCTAATTCGCTTTTTTTTATCAATCTTCCTTTTCTAGAAGACTCTCTTATATGTTCAACTAGGGTTTTTATTTCCATCCTATTCCCCTTTTCTATGATATTTTTTATACTGGTAATAGATTTAATCTTTTTAATTCTGCGGCTACATCATGCATTCCAAGTCTTTCTAAAGTCTCTTTTGTTGGAGCTCCTGTTTTCTCATCCCATCCCATCTCTTTATAGAATAGTGTCAACGCTAACTGCATATCCTCTCTATCCATTTTATCTGTTCCTGGTTCGAATGCTTTTAAATCTGAGTCTTTATCAAAAATCCAATCTGTCATGATATCGTGCTGATTTCTCATATCAACTGTATTCATATTTTTAACAGTCAGAGCTCTATGAAGCGTGAAAACTCTTTCTGCTGCTAAATCTAAACTCTCCTCAGTGTATGTTTCACCAGTTACAACCGTCATAAATTTTGATTCTAATGCCAAATCGCCTCTGTAGTTTCTTGACTTGTGTGGTGAAACTGTCATTGGCCACATCCAGTTACAAAGAGTTAACGAATCATGTAGACAATTTTTTATAATTGCCCATTTAGCAAGTTTAGCTTTATATTGATTCATAGGTTTATAATTAAGTGGCGCATCTATTCCATCTGGCGAGCCTACAATCTCTGCTACAACCTCTTTTTGAATCTCAATTGGCAATCCACTTCCAACTAAATTTACAAGAGTATGACTCTGAGCATCTCTATTGAACATACAACTTATAAGCGATCCAACCTGAGCATTTGTTTCATTTGAGTGATGTTTTGGGAATCCTAGTCTTGACCATAAACCATACTTTGGATTGTTCCAATAGTCATCTCCAAAATCCCATCTTTTTGCTACCCAAGCTGCTCCCTCTCCTAAGTGACTCAGCTCTCCCTCTTTATACGCTATCCTTCTATAGAAATCAACTAGGAATGCAGGATCTTGCTCTTCTAAAAGGTGCCAAGGAATTGAATCATACTCCTCTTTTGGTAAAACTCTTTTAAATATTCCACTCTCATATCCATGCTTTAAATCTGTTCCTATAAGACCATAGTTACACCAAACACCATAATCATCTGCTAAAGAGGCTCCGATTGCTGCTGCAAACATTTTTCCATCTCCAGGTTCTTCAATATCTTTAGCACCTTTAAACATAACTCTTTGCGGTGAAAAATATCCCATACAGCTATTTGCTACATAAGGAGATAATCCATAGTCTTGAAGCTTCGGTATTTTAAGTTGACTCATACATCTAATTGGACAAGATTGACATCCTCCCATTCTAACAGTATATTTTTCAGCTGAAGGACCTAAGTCAAATGTTGCCTTCATCGTTCTATAACCAACTCTATTCACATCTCCTGCTGC
>DIXX01000032.1:1530-10985 GCA_002428805.1 Cetobacterium sp. UBA6069 | reverse complement strand
CTTGGTACAACGTGCTGATTATTCGCTCCTATTAAATCTTTCATCATATAGTTATTCAATCTTATAAGTTCACGACCTTTTCCAGCAATATTTACAGCATTGTTTCCTTTTACTCCAATTGCTTTTAACATCTTAGAACCAAGAACTCCGCCATGTCCACCTGCTGAATGACTAAGTCCATTCATTATAACCGAAAGGTTTACCATATTTTCTCCAGCTTGACCTATAGCTGCTACTGAAGATTCCTTTCCCATAATTGCAGCTAGTTCTGCTGTAGTATCCTTTATTCCTTTTCCCCAAACTCTTGATGCATTTTCTAAAGTTACCTTATCATTATCAATCTTTAACCAAACTGGTCTATTAGATTTTCCTTCTATAATTATTGCATCATATCCTGCATATTTCAGTTGAGCAGCAAAGTTTCCTCCCATATGAGAGTCACATACAGCATTATAAGGATTTGATGGAAATAGTGATGTTATATTTGTTCTAGAACTCGATGGAGCTCCTGATCCCGTTAAGGGTCCTACTGCAAATACAATTTTATTCGCTTCATCAAAAGCTTTTGTTCCAGCTGGAACTTCATCAAAAACTACTTTATATCCTATTCCCATCCCACCTATAAAATCTTTATATTTCGATGTAGCTTCTTTTGTTATTTTTCCTGTCGTCAGGTTTACTCTTAAGATCTCGCCTGCCCATCCGTATGACTTTTTCATTTTTTACCTCTCCCCCTTATTATCTTTTACTAAAAAAATGAGCTCTGCTTATATCTTCCCACTTTATAACCTTTAATGCATCTGTTGGACAACCTTTCACACATACACCACAAGTTACACATTTTGTTGCGTAGCCATTCTCAGTATCTATTGTTGGTAAATTCCAAGGGCAGGCATCTACACATGTTCCACAACCAACACACTTATCTTTTTGAACTACTCTAGCTCCTGTTCTTGGATCTGCTATTATGGCATCTTTCGGGCAAGCGTTAGCACAGAATGGTTCTCTACACTGCTTACAAGTTACAGGTGACATTTTTAGATTCCCCATCTGACCATCTTCATACTGATAGTTTATCTTCGGGCCAGTAACACCAAAATTATAATTTTCAGCTACCTTTATTCTAGATAGAAACGGTTGTACTTTTCCATCATTTTGAAGCGTACAAGTTATCTCACAACGTTGACATCCTGTACATTTAGATCTATCAACTACTAATAGCCCTTCTGGAAGTGCTGTGGCTGCATAAGCTTCCTCTCCGAATCCAAACATCGATAAAATCGATGTTGAAACTGCAAACCCCGCAATCCCTTTTCCTGTCAGTTTCAAAAAATCTCTTCTTGTTGTTTCTCTATCAAATATTTTATTCATAAGACCTTTAGACATTAAATCCTCCTTCTAATTAATTTTCCATCATCAATTTCAAAAATAGTATCACTTATTCTCAAGGCTTGTTCGTAGTTATGAGTTATTATAAGGATCAGTTTTCCTTCATTTTTCATTTTCACTATTGCCTCTTCTACTAAGGCAGTACTTTTTTTATCTATGCTCGCTGTCGGCTCGTCTAAAAGAACTATTTTTTTATCATAAAGTTTAGTTCTTACAAATTGAACTTTGGCTTTTTCTCCACCAGACAAAGTCGAGATCAATGAGTTTTCTAATTCTGATATTCCAAAATTTTTAAGCTGTTCCCTAACTTTTGAAATCTCAATATTTTTTCCCATTAATTTAAATGGTTCTGTCAAATTGTAAACTACATCTCCTTTAAAAAACATCGGTTCTTGAGGACATAAAATTGTTTCATCTAAATCTGTTTCTATATATCCCTCATCAGATGATAAAACCCCTGATAAAATGTTTAACAACGTACTCTTTCCAGCTCCATTTCTCCCTATCAAAGAGTAAACTTTTCCAGCATCTAAATCTAACTCAGAAATATCTAAAATCAATCTATTATTATAAAATTTTTTCAAATTTTTAATTTTTATCAACTAACTCACCCTTTTAATAGCTATATTTAATGAAAAAGATAGTATAAACAAAATTAAAGCTATTGTAAGAGAAGTATCATAGTTTCCCATCGAAGTCGAAAGAGCTATATATGTTGTCATAACTCTTGTAGATCCTTTAATATTTCCACCTACTAGCATTACAGAACCAACCTCTGATATCCCTCTTGCAAATGCTATTAAAAAAATACTTAAAAACCTTGTTTTTAACTCTCTAAAAAAAACTTTTTTCAACTGCGACTTAGGAATATGTAGAACTCTGCAAGTCCTCAAAATTTTTACTCCCTCTCCTTCTAACAATTCAGAACAAAGAGTTACAACGAGCGGTAATAATAGTAAAAATTGAGCAATCACTATCGCTGTTGGAGTAAATAGTAAATTCAGAGATCCTAAAAATCCTCTTCTTGACAGTAGTAAAAGTACCAATAATCCAAAAATTATTGTCGGTACCCCTGTTAAAGCTCTAAAAAAATCCAATATTTTTTTATAAAATTTATCTCTTCTAAAAAATAACCATAAACTTATAAAAAATCCAAAAATTGAGCTAAGAATACTTGCGGTTCCAGTTAAAACTAGAGATAGCAGAACTATCTCTAAAATTTCAGTATTCACCTTAGTAACCTACATAAAATAATGGCGTTCCAAACTCCGCCTCACCAAATTTTTTCATTATCTCTTCAGCCTCTTTCGATTGCATGAATTTTATAAATGTTTTTATATCCTCTTTTTTACTTTCTTTTACATTACTTAACTCTAAAATAGAGTATATATTCTTCAGTGGCTCTTTTTCATCTAAAGGAACCTCTTGTAATTTAAAATTATCTTTAACTTTTAAAAATGTCCCACTGTCTGAAAGAGTAAACCCTTGTAATTCAGATGTTAGATTTAGTGTTTTTGCCATTCCCAAACCAGCTTCTTTATAATTTTTGAAATTTTTATCTATTTTTGCTTCTTTCCACATTGACAACTCTTTAGAGTGTGTTCCTGATTTGTCCCCTCTTGAAATGAAAACAGAATTTTCTGTAGCTATTTTACTTAATAGCTCTTTTAGATTTCTTGGATATCCCGATAAATCTTTTTCACTATTGCTTACAACCACAAAATAGTTATGCATCAATGGATATCTATTTACCCCATAACCATCTTCAATAAATTTGATTTCTCTTCCTGGATCATGAGTAAAAAGAATATCTACGTCCCCTCTTTTTCCTAATTCAAGAGCTTCTCCCGTTCCTTTGGCAATCCATTTCAAATCAATCCCTGTCTCTTTTTTTAAATTTTGAGAAATCTCTGTTAAAAATCCTGTGTCATCTAATGAAGTTGTAGTTCCCATTAAAATTTCACCAGCTTGAAGAGTTGCTCCTAGCAATAAACTTAATAAAAATATAGATTTTTTCATGTCGTCTCCCCCTTTTTAAAGATGACTAATTATACTACTTGCAGGTGTTTTTTACAACTTTTTTATGATCTTTTTGTTTTGTTTTGATATTTTATTCACTAAAACAGAATAATTATTTTTTGTTTCAAACTATTGATATTCTGATGTTTATGAGGTATACTCGCATTATATAGTCGTTTATCAAATCTATTTAATTTAGGAGGTAATATGGTTACATCATACAATGGAAAATTATTAAGAGTTAATTTAACAACTGAAGAGATTGTCTACGAAGATTTAAATTTAGAACTTGCTAAGAAATTTATTGGAGCAAGAGGGCTCGGTAGTAAAATCCTTCTTGATGAGATTGATCCTAACATTGATGCTTTATCTGAAGAAAACAAGCTTGTTATTATGACAGGACCAGTTACTGGAGCATCTGTTCCAACTGGTGGGAGATATGTTGTGGTTACAAAATCTCCACTTACTGGTATGATTGCCTGCTCAAATTCTGGAGGACAGTGGGGAGCAAAATTAAAATACTCTGGTTTGGATGGAATTATTATCGAAGGAAAAAGTTCATCTCCTAAATACCTATATATAAACGATGATAAAGTTGAGCTTTTAGATGCTGAACATGTTTGGGGACGTACAAGTAGTGAGGTCGATGTATTTTTCAACAGCATCTATCCAAACTCTTCTGTTTTAAATATCGGTCCAGGTGGTGAAAATCAATCTCTTATGGCTGCTATTATAAACGATGGTGATAGAGCGGCTGGACGTTCTGGAGTTGGAGCTGTTATGGGATCAAAAGCTTTAAAGGCTATTGTTGTAAATTCAACTAGAACCTCTATACCTGTGAATAACCCTGATGAACTTAGAAAAGAGTTAGTAATTGCTATGAAAAAAATTAAAGAGGATGGTGTTACTGGAACTGGGCTTCCTACTTACGGAACTGCTGTTCTTGTAAATATAATAAATGAAACTGGAAGTTTTCCAACAAATAACTGGCAAGGAGCACACTCAAAGGATGCCGAAAATATAAGTGGAGAAACTTTAGCTGAAAAATATCTGAAAAGAACATACAACTGCCATAGATGTCCAATCGGTTGTGGTAGAGTTGTTGAAAGAGAGGGAAGAGAAATCGGTGGGCCTGAATATGAAACTCTTTGGGCTTATGGTGGTAACTGTGGAGTTTATGATATTCCTAGTATAAACGAAGCTAACTTCTGGTGTAATGAACTAGGGTTAGATGCAATCTCTGTTCCTTGCACAATAGCATCTGCTATGGAGCTATATGAAAAAGGACTTATAACTGATGAAGAGTGTCAAGGTGTTCCTTTAAAATTTGGAAGTAAAGATGCAATTGTTGAATGGACAAAAAGAATAGGACTAGGTGAAACTGTTCTTGGAAGACTAATGGCTAAAGGTTCTCAAAGACTTTGTGAACACTATGGTCACCCTGAGATGTCTATGTCTGTTAAAAAACAAGAACTGCCAGCTTATGATGCTAGAGGAATCCAAGGAATCGGTTTAAACTATGCTACTAGTAACCGTGGTGGATGTCATGTTAGGGGTTATATGATCTCTCCTGAAATTTTAGCTCATCCCGAGCTTTTAGATAGAACAACTACTGATAACAAAGCAACTTGGACTAAAACTTTCCAAGATTTAACTGCTGTTATTGATTCTATGGGGATGTGTTTATTTACCTCTTTTGCCCTTGGAGCTGACGACTACAAAAACTTCTTAAATGCTGCAACTGGAACTGAGCACTCTGTCACATCTCTTTTAGAAGCTGGTGAGCGTATCTATAATCTTGAAAGAGTTTTCAATCAAAAAGCTGGTATGAAATCTGAAGATGACAGACTTCCTAAACGTTTAATGGTAGATGCTATTCCTGAGGGTCCTTCTAAAGGTCATAAAAGTAAACTTAATATCATGCTACCTGAGTATTATGAAGCTCGGGGATGGGTTGAAGCCTTTCCAACAAAAGAGACTCTTATTAGATTAGGTCTTCAAGACTTATGTTAGAGATTCGTTTTTTCGCAACTCTTAGAGAAGGGCGTGGTCAATCTATTAAAATTGATTTTATTTCAGGTATAACAGGTTTCGAAGTTATAAATTATTTTAAAATTCCTGAAACTGAAGTCTCTATATTTTTAGTAAATGGTTTTCACGCATCTTTAGAAAAAGTGTTAAGTGACAATGATATCATCTCTATTTTTCCACCTGTTGGAGGTGGATAATGGAAGCTAGATATTCTAGAAATTCAAAAGCTTTGAGTTTAAACGAACAAAAAATTATTAGAGATAAAACTATTTTAGTGATTGGAGCTGGAGGCCTCGGCGGTCTCCTTCTAGATCACCTTGCTAGATTGGGTGTAAAAAAAATTAAAGTTATTGATTTTGATGTTTTCGATCTCAGTAATCTTAATCGACAACTTTTATCTAATGAAAGTAACATTGGATTTTATAAAGTGAACGAAGCTAAAAAATATATCAATCGTATAAATTCATCTGTTGAGGTTGAAATATTTTGTGAAAAATTTGAGGATTGTAATTTTGAAATTATTTTTGAGAGTGTGGATGTTGTGTTTGATTGTTGTGATTCTATAGAAACCAAATTCAATATAGAAAAACAAGCTCAACTTTTTAAGATTCCTCTTATCTACGGAGCTGTCGGTGGATTTTTTGGGCAAGTTGCAACTATAACTCCTGAATCACCTCTTCTTAATAAAATATACCCTAAAAAAGATTTAAAAGGAATTGAATCTACACTCGGAAATCTTTCTACAACAGTTTCTATCGTTTCTTCATTGCAAGTTTCTCTATTCATAAACCTAGTTTTAAATAAATCATGCAGATTTAGTGGCTTTTACTATATAGATACTCTTTCTTTCAATTTAGAGTGGATCTCTTTTGAATGATTAAAAAAACTCCCTCTAGTTATAGAGAGAGTTTTTTTATTACTTCGATAGATACTTATAAATACCTCTTATCCAATTATCAAAATACATATGCTCATAAGACATCACATCATACATCTTTGGAGAAATCGTTTGGAAGTATTCTTTGAAAAGATCTAAATCTAAAGCTTCCATTCTTGTTTCTCTTTTTATTTTTAAAAACATTTTTCTAATATCATTTGGTGAATACCCAGTGTTCTTTTTTCCTAGATTAATAACTTCACCATTTTTTTTAAGTTTATTTTTTTGACAAAGTAAGAAAGCCGCTTGTTTTACAGCAAATACTCTATCACTTAAAGCTAAATGTATTATAAGTTCTTTTAACTCTCTGTAATTTTCATCGTTTAAATCGTAATCTTTAATCTCATTTATAGCATTTAATCTCACTTGATAAGACAATTCATTTTTCAATTCTTTTAGAATCGTTTGCATATATAGTTCTCCTTTAATATTTAAATATTATATAAATAATTTGTATAATATTTAAATTATACTTTAGTATACAATAAAAAGCAAGCTCTAACTAATTTTACAGATAACAAATAATTATAAGAATTGAATTTAAATAATTTTAAATGTATAATACCTTTTATACGTTAGACACTACTATGAAAGTAAAAAAATAAAGGAGAATCTATGAAAAAGATATTACTATTAACAATTTTAATAACAAATCTACTTTACTCAGCAGATTTGACTGTTGTAATCAACAACAAAAATTTAAAAGGAACTGCATATCTTGCACTTTATAAGGGAAAAGAAGGCTTTTTAAAAAAAGATTCTATGTTTAAAGGAGTGAAATTTGAGCTAATGCCGAATGAAACTGTTGTTGATATAAATGATCTTCCGTCTGGAGAATACGCTTATGTTATTTTCCATGATGAAAATGAAAATGGTATTCTTGATACAAATTTCATGAAAATACCCAAAGAACCCACTGGATCTTCAAACAATTTTAGACCTAAATTTAAACCCAACTACGATGATTTCAAATTCATTTTAAATGAAAAAGTTACTCAAAAAGTTGATTTGAAATAAATAAAAAAAGGAAAGATTGATTATTTCAGTCTTTCCTTAATTTTTTATAAATAGCTACTATATAGTTTTTTTGATGGGAAAGATTCTCTTTCAACTTCAATCTCTATTTTTACAGGAATATTATCATTTAACTCTTTTCTAATATCCTCCGCCATTTTTTGAAGCTCTTTTTCCAATCCATCTTTATTTAACTTTTCGAATTGCTCTCTTCCTTGTCTTTTCGCAAGTTTTATCTCAACTTCGACTCTATTTTTCTTTACATCTACATCATAATCATCTATAAATATATTTGTTTTTCCATCTGTTAATTTCGGATAATTTCTTGTAAGTTTCATCTCTAATTTATCCTCTAAATAATCTCCAAAAACTAAAGCCGACAACATAACCATTATTACTAAAACTAATTTTTTCATTTTTTCTCCTCATCTAAATAACTTTTTCTAATAAATATTTTGCCTTACAAAGAGAATTTTATCACATTTTAGATTTTTGTCAACTTTTTTAGTAGAGTTTCTTATCAGTCTATTAAGCCCTTACTTCTAAGAGCCTCTCTAGCTGTATTATATTCACTATCAAGCCCTTCGGTTACTTTTAAATTTAAAATTTGCATATCTTTATTTGTGAACATATTTTTCAGTTTATCCAACTCTTTTTCTACTAATTCATGTTTTTCTTTAAACTTATTCGAAATTGTTATAACAGCTTCGTAAGGAGGGAAAAATCTCAAGTCATCCTCTAAAACTACTAAATCATATTTTTCTAACAAGCCATCCGTTGAATATACGACACCTACATCAGCTTTTTTAGAGTGAATTGTTGGAATTATTAAACCTGGCTCCATTGAATTCACTCTTTTGAAATCGATATTATAGGCCTGTACCATTCCTTTAAGACCATCTACTCTTTCCATAAACTCATGCCCACCAATTAGGTATGAATCTTTTGAAACTTTTTTCAAATCAGATATTTTTGTTATCCCGAATTTCTCTGAAAAATCTCTATTTACAGCAAGTGCGTAGGTATTTTCAAATCCTAAAGGCTCTAAAATATCTAGTCCAAACTGCTCATTATAAATCTCTTTTACCTTATCAAAAATATCTCTTGGAGGTAACATCTCTTTTTGTCCTAAAAGAGATAAGAAAGATGTTCCAGTATATTCAGGGTATATATCAATATCACCATTTTTTATAGCTTCAAAATTTATATTCGATCCCCCTAACTCATTTAAAACTGCTTTATACGGTGTTTTTTCTTCAATCATTATAGCAATCATATTTCCTAAAATCCTTTGCTCTGTAAAAGTTTTATGACCTATTTTTACAACCGTATATCTGTTTTTAGATACATACTTTTGAATTTGAAAAAAACCAAAACTGAAAAATAAAATTGATACAAACGCCAAATTTCTTCTATTTTTTGTTTTTACATTTTTATTTACAAGAGGATCTAAAGCTTTTTCAACTATACCTAAAAGATAATTTGCTACAAAAGCTAATATTGCTGTTGGGATAGCTCCGCATAAAACCAAGTTATTATTGCTTGTTGCTATTCCTCTAAAAATAAGATCTCCTAATCCACCAGCACCAATAAGAGCAGCTATTGTAGTTGTTCCTATCATAGAAACTGTTGCTATTCTAATTCCACCCATAATAACAGAAAGAGCTATTGGCAACTTCACTTTTAATAGAACTTGAAAATTTGTCATTCCCATTCCTACTGCAGCTGCAATTGTTGATGCTTCAACATTTTTTAAACCTATATATGTATTTGTAACAATTGGTAGCAAAGAATAAAGAAAGAGCACGAACACAGCTGGCTTTGCACCTATTCCAAAAAATGGAATAATTAATCCAAACAACGCTAAACTTGGAATTGTTTGAAAAATCCCAGCAACACTTAATACAACTTTTGAAAGCTTTTCATTTTTTGTTATCATTATTCCACAAGGAACCCCAATGATAATTGCAACCAAAACTGCTATTCCTGAAATTTGAATATGTTGATTAAGAAGTTTTCCAATCTCAGGTAATCTAGAAACAAAATAATTTAAAAATATAGTCAT
>DIXX01000032.1:0-1317 GCA_002428805.1 Cetobacterium sp. UBA6069 | reverse complement strand
ATTACACCCCCGTAATTTAAATTAACCTTTTCTATTATTTACTCTTCCGTTACTCTCTTTTTGATTGTTTATTTTTGCGTTATTTACTTTATACCCACTTTTATTAGATATCTTTTTTAAAATTGGATTAAAAATAGCCATCATAATATATGTAAAAATATTAAGAGCTATAAAACTTAGAATTTCTTTTTTCATTTTCTTTTCCTTTATTCTTTAACTTAATTTTTCTTTAAAACTACATTTCTTACACAGTTCCTCAACAGCTCTATGATTAGAAAATCCAGAATAGATATTTTTGGCCCTTTCACTCTCTATAATTTTTTTAAACCCTAACTCAAAAATATTTCCTAAATTTATTACTCCCTCTCCATCTAAACAACATGGAACAACAGTCCCATCTACTAATATTGCTATTTGATTTCTAAGTCCATAGCAAAAGCCCTTTTCTTCATTATAGGTATCACTCATCTCTGGCCACTTAAACTCTAAATCTGAATTTATATATAACTTATTTTTGATTTTCAACCCTTTTCCCGGAGTAATTAGATCCGCTATTTTATAGTCTAAATCGAATCTATCTTCTATCTTTTGTAAAATATAGTTATTTCCTTTTTGCTGTAAAGATTCACTATCATTTTTATTAAAGTTCCAAAGTCTTAATGAAAGATATGTTCTATCCTTTTCTAACGATTTTTCTACAAAAGAAAGAATATTTTGAAGATAGTCATTGTAATCGATTGACTCTAAATTTCCATCAAAACTATGCAATGAAAAATTTATTTGTCGAGGAGCTAACTCACCTAAAAGTAACTCTGTACGATTTTTAATCAGAGTTCCATTCGTTGTTATATTTACAAAAAATCCTTCTGCTTTAGCTAACTCAAGGATTGTTTCTAGGTTCGGATGAAATAAAGGCTCACCCTTCACGTGTAAATAGATGTACTTAGTATAACCCTTTATCTCTTTTAAGATATTTGTAAATCTTTCTACTGACATATATTCTGCTTTTCTCTTTGTTGTAGGACAAAAACTGCACTTTAAATTGCAAATATTTGAAATTTCAATGTATACTTTTTTAAAGTTATTCATAACTTCCCACCTTTATATTTTTTCTATATTATAGCATAATTTATTATTTTTGTTTAAAAAACTTGACACAGTATAAGTTATGTGATATTATTAATGAGTAAACAAGTCGCGGGATAGAGCAGTTGGCAGCTCGTCGGGCTCATAACCCGAAGGTCGTTGGTTCGAATCCAGCTCCCGCCACCAAAATATTTAGTAATTTCCAAGTTGTCTTAAAGGACAACTTTTTTT
>DIXX01000071.1 GCA_002428805.1 Cetobacterium sp. UBA6069 | reverse complement strand
AAAATGAAATTAGATGTAAGATATGCAAATCATCCAGAGGATTCAAAACACTACACAACAGAGGAGTTAAGAAAACACTATTTAATGGAAACAGTTTTCATTGCTGATGAAGTTAATCTTGTGTACTCTCATGTAGATAGAGTAATCGCGGGTGGAATTATGCCAATAGAAACTGAAGTAAAATTAGAGGGGTGTAAAGAGTTAGGTTCTGAATTCTTCTTAGAGAGAAGAGAGTTAGGAATAATTAACGTTGGAGGAGCTGGAAAACTAGTTATCGACGGTGTTGAATACAATATGGAAGCTAAAGATGGATTATACGTAGGTATGGGAAGCAAGGAGTTAACGTTTACTTCTAATTGTAAAGATAACCCAGCAAAGTTCTATATCAACTCATCACCAGCACATGTGACATATCCAATCGTAAAGATAGATAGAACAACAGCTAATAAAGTAGAGTTAGGAGATTTAGAAAACTCAAATAAAAGAACTATATTCCAATATGTTCATCCAGCTGTGTGTAAGTCGTGTCAACTTGTAATGGGAATGACTGAGCTTGATCCAAACAATATGTGGAACACAATGCCTTGTCACACTCATGAAAGAAGAATGGAAGTTTACTTCTATTTCGATATGGATGAGAACTCAAGAGTATTCCATTTAATGGGACAACCAAACGAAACTCGTCATATTGTAATGGCTAATGAGCAAGCTGTAATATCACCATCTTGGTCAATCCATTCAGGTGTAGGAACTAAAAATTACACATTTATCTGGGGAATGGCTGGAGAAAACCAAACGTTCACAGATATGGACCACGTTCCAATGAACGAAATCAAATAATAAAATAAAAAATAAAAAGATTATACGACATAATTTAGGTGAATTCAGGAGGGTAAAAATGTTAAATATGTTTAATTTAGAGGGAAAAGTTGCTATGGTAACTGGTGGAAATGTAGGAATTGGAAATGCACTTGCAATGGGGTTAGCAGCAGCTGGAGCAGATCTATTTATCTTTACATATAACGATGATAATATGGAAAATATGATAAAAGAGGTTGAAGCACTTGGAAGAAAGGTAGCTTATGCAACTGGGGATTTATCAAAAGAAAACGTAGCTATGGAAGCTGTATCTAAATGTATTGAAGCTTTTGGAAAAATTGATATTTTAGTAAATAACGCTGGAACAATAAAAAGATCACCACTATTAGAGGGACCTAACTCAGATTGGCAACAAGTTATTGACTTAAACTTATCATCAATCTACTATTTAAGTAAAATGGCAGCTATTGAGATGAAAAAGCAAGGTGGAGGAAAGATCATAAATATCGCATCTATGCTATCGTTCCAAGGTGGAAAGTTTGTACCATCTTACACTGCAAGTAAGCATGGGGTTGCAGGGTTAACTAAAGCTTTTGCAAATGAATTAGCAGTAGAAAATATCCAAGTAAATGCGATTGCACCTGGATATATCGAAACAGCAAATACAGCACCAATCAGAGCTGATCAAAAGAGAAATGAAGAGATTTTAGGAAGAATACCAGCTGGAAGATGGGGACAAACATCTGACTTAGTTGGAGGAGCAGTATTTTTATCATCAAAAGCAGCAGATTATATAAACGGACACATCTTAGCTATAGACGGTGGATGGTTAGTAAGATAGTATATTAAAAAGGACCTTGCGGTCCTTTTTTTTTGGATTTACTTTTGAATTAATCAATTAAGCTGTAGAAGAATCCCTCTTTAGCTTTTAAATTATGATTTTTTAACCCTTCAATAGCCTCATCTAAATCACCTTTTAAAATACAATCAATAATATCAAGATGCTCTTTTAATGCTTCAAATCTTCTAACTGGAGGTTGAGGACTTAAATTTCTAATTCTCATATTGTGTTCATAAACATTTTCCATCATCTTAATGATATAGTCATTCGCACAGTTTTTAAGAATGAAAAGATGTAAATCATTATCTAGATTATCTAAACTTTGTTTCTCCTCAGATGTTAAAACCTCTTTAATCGAAAATTCTAAAAATTTATTTTTTAAACTTAAAAGATAATCTTTATCAATTTTGTAAAAAGCCATTTTAAGTATGATGGGTTCTAAGTTACTTCTAACTTGAAAAATATCATTGATCTCTTTTATTGAAATGTTTTTAACAAACATCCCTTTTCTAGGAACAATACTAATCCATCCCTCTTGCTCGAGTTTGTTGATAGCTTCTCTAACAGGAGTACGACTAACTTGTAGTGATTTAGACAATAAATCTTCATCAATTCGTTCATTCGTTTTTAGTTTACCAGAAATAATTAATTCTTTAATTTCTTCGTAAGCTTTCTCTTTTAAACTTTTCATATATATAACTCCCTATTTTTTTATAAAAATATTATATAATATTTTTTATAAAAAACCAACATCAAACAGAATATGTTCTCAAAAAGAACAAAAAAATTAAATAGAGATTATTTTTTATTAAAAAAACTTGATTTTTCCTACAAAATATAATATACTCGTAATATAACAGTGATATATCACAAAAAAGGAGAGAGTTATGTTAACGAGAAAAGAGCTAAATTTACCTAAATATTCGGAAAAGGTAATTCAATTTGGAGAGGGAAACTTTTTGAGATGTTTCTTTGACTGGCAATTAGATATAATAAATAAAAATACAGATTTAAATGCAGGGGTTGCAGTAGTAAGACCAATCGATTTTGATGCAGTTCCTTTATTAGATACTCAAGATGGACTTTATACAGCAATAATCAGAGGAATAAACGAAAGTGGACAAGTTGTAAAAGATTACACAGTTATCTCATCAATCAACAGAGAGATTCCTATCTACAAAAACTTTAAAGAGTATTTAGAGTTAGCTCATAATGAGCATATGAGATTTATCGTTTCAAATACTACAGAAGCTGGAATCACTTTCAGTTCAGAAGATAAATATGACGATGAACCACAAGCTACATTCCCAGCAAAATTAACAAGACTTCTTCATGAAAGATTTACTGTTTTCAATGGAGATATGACTAAAGGGTTTATCTTACTGCCATGTGAACTGATTGACTATAACGGGGAAGAGTTAAAAAGAGTTGTTTTAAAATATGCTGAACTTTGGAACTTAGGAGAGGAGTTTACAAACTGGCTAATAAATGGAAATATCTGGTGTTCTACATTAGTTGATAGAATAGTAACTGGATATCCAAGAGGAGAAAAAGAGGAGTTAGAAAAAGAGTTAGGATACTCTGACAATTTTATAACGACTGGAGAATACTTCTACCTATTTGTAATTCAAGGACCAAAAGATATATTAACTAAGGAGTTAAAATTAGAGGGATTAAATTTAAATATCCTAATAGTTGATGATTTAAAGCCATATAAAATGAGAAAAGTTGGAATTTTAAATGGTGCTCATACTGCGATGGTTCCAGTTGCTTATTTATATGGAATAGATACAGTAAGAGAAGCTATGGAAAATGATGATTTAAGAGAGTTTATAGAGTCGGCTATCGATGAGGAGATTATTCCAGCTTTAGATATGGATAAAAAGGAGTTAGAGGAGTTTAAAGATGCTGTTATAAACAGATTCAAAAACCCATATGTAAAACATATGTTAATGGATATTTCATTAAACTCAATGGCAAAATATAAATCTAGAATTTTACCGCAAGTTTTAGAGTTAAATAGCAGAACAGGGAAGTTATCTAAAAAACTGTTATTCTCATTAGCAGCACTAATCAGATTCTATAAAGGCGTTAGAGAGAATGGAGATGCTATTCAGTTAAGAGATGATAAACATCACCTAGATATGTATAAAGAGTTATGGATGACTAATAACTACAATGAGATTGTAAAAGCAGTATTAGGATTAGAAAATCACTGGGATACTGATTTAAATAAAGTAGAGGGTATGACTGATTTAGTAGCTAAATACTTAGAGAT
>DIXX01000037.1:25846-35561 GCA_002428805.1 Cetobacterium sp. UBA6069 | reverse complement strand
AAAATAGTTTCATAAATATCACCTCTAATTAATATTGTCTACTGTATATTTCATTATATCATTTTTTTAAAGATATCGTTCTAAAGTAGCATAAAAAGTTACTTTTATTAAAAATTAACTGTATATTTATAAAGATTCGGTGTATAATTATAGAATAAAATATGTGATTAAATGGAGGTTATCGTGGATCAAAGAATTGAAATACTAGCAAAGAATTTAGTTACTTACTCTTGTAGAGTGCAAAAAGGTGAAAAAGTTTTAATAGAAACAGTTGGAGAAGACACGAAAGACTTAGTAAAGGCTCTAGTAAAAGAGGTTTACGCAGTTGGAGGACATCCTTTTGTAACAATTAAAGACCAAAGTGTAACAAGAGAATTACTAAAAGGTATGGACCAAACACAAGCAGAGTTAATGGCTAAATATGAATTAGAGAGAATGAAAGACATGGATGCATATATTGCTATAAGGGCAGCAGAGAATGCATCTGAATTATCAGATATAGAATCTGGTAGAATGAAAGTTTATACAGATTACTTCATGAAACCAGTTCATTTAGGAGAGAGAGTTAACAATACTAAATGGGTTGTTCTAAGATATCCAAATAACTCTATGGCTCAATTAGCAAACACATCATTAGAATCTTTTGAAAACTTCTACTTTAATGTTTGTAATTTAGATTATTCAAAAATGAGCAAGGCAATGGATTCCCTAACTGCTCTTTTAGATAGAACAGACAAGGTAAGAATAACTGGTCCTGGAACAGATATATCGTTTTCAATAAAAGATATTCCATCAGTTAAATGTTGTGGGCTTAGAAATATTCCAGATGGAGAGGTTTACTCTGCTCCTGTAATAGATTCAGTAAATGGAGTTATAACTTACAATACACCATCTGTTTACCAAGGGACAACTTTCGAAAATGTTTGTTTCAAATTTGAGAATGGTAAAATTGTAGAAGCAACAGCTAATAATAGCGAGAGATTAAATGAAATTTTAGATACAGATAATGGTGCTAGATATATAGGAGAGTTCGCACTTGGAGTAAACCCTTATATTTTAAAACCTATGAAGGACACATTGTTTGATGAAAAAATAGCTGGAAGTATTCATTTTACACCAGGACAAGCTTATAAACTTGCAGACAATGGAAATAAATCAGCAGTTCATTGGGATTTAGTTCTAATTCAAAGACCAGACTTCGGTGGCGGAGAGATTTGGTTTGATGACGTTTTAATCAGAAAAGATGGAATCTTTGTTATCGAAGAGTTAGAAATATTAAATCCAGAAAATTTAAAGTAGTAGGAGGATTTAATAATGAATATACTTATGGCACTGTCTCAGTTAGAAGTAACTGGTGCTGAGGTGTACGGAACGGTTTTAAGTGATGAACTTATTAGGAGAGGGAACAATGTATATATAGTTTCAGATACTTTAACAAAACCAACAAATGCACAATATGAAAAAATAGAGTTTAATAAAAGAAAATTGATAAATAGAGTTAGTCAGGTTAGAAAGCTTTTAAAGATTATCAAAGAAAAAGATATTCAAGTTGTTCATGCACATTCAAGAGCTTCATCGTGGAGTTGTGCAATAGCTTGTAAAATAGCTAAAATTCCATTAGTTACAACAATTCATGGAAGACAACCAGTACATTTAAGCAGAAAAATAGTTAAAGCTTTTGGAGATTACTCTTTGAGTGTTTGTGAAAATATAAGAGATCATGTTGTTAATGATTTAAAAGTAAAGCCTCAGAATATAATGGTTTTAAGAAATATGATAAACACGAAAGAGTATCAAAAACAATCTTTTCAGAATGCACCTAAAAATGAAAAGATTATATCTATAATCGGAAGATTGTCAGGGCCAAAAGGAGATGTTACATATAACCTTTTAGATATTCTTCATAGAAGAAAGGATTTTAAAATCCAAGTTATTGGAGGAAAAGATATCCCACAGAGATTTAAGAAATTTACAGGAAATGTTGAATTCTTAGGTTATGTAAACAATGTCTCTGAAAGAATTAGAGAGTCTTCTATTGTTATAGGGGCAGGAAGGGTTGCTGTTGAGGCTATTCTTTGTGAAGTTCCTGTATTAGCCATTGGAGAAGCTGAATCTGTTGGAATAGTGACTAAAGATAGATTGAATACAGCTTTAAAATCAAACTTTGGAGATATCTCTTTAAATCATACTCCACTATTTAGATGGACTGATGTTATTCCAGAAATAGATAGAGGGTTCAATATGAGTAAAGAGGAGTTATCTATTTTAAGAGAGAAAGTAATTGAAGAGTTTTCTATTGAAAATATTGTTCATAAAATAGAAAGTGTTTACCAACAACAAATTGTTAAAAAGAAAAAGTATGAGATGCCAGTAATTATGTATCATAGAGTTATAAAAGATGAAAGTGAAAAGGGTGTTCACGGGACTTATGTTACTGTAAAGCAATTTGAAGAGCAGATGAAGTACTTGAAAAATAAAGGTTATGAAACTATAACGTTTAAAGATTTGTTGAATAATAGATATAAACAAAGATTTGACAAGGACAAAAAGTGGATTATGCTTACATTTGATGATGGATATAAAGATAACTATGAAAATGCTTTTCCTATCTTGAAAAAATATCAGTTTAAAGGTATTATATACATATTAGATGGAATAAAATATAATAAGTGGGATGTAGATGATAGAAATAATCCTGAAAAGGAGTTTTCACTTATGAATGCTGAAGAGTTACTAGAGATGCAAAAGTATGGAATAGAGTTTGGGGGTCATACATCAACTCATCCTAAATTAGCAGAGCTATCACTTGAAAATGCTAAAAAAGAGATAATTATATCTAAAAACAATATTGAAAACTTAATAGGAAAAGAGTTATTATCATTTGCTTATCCGTATGGAAGTTTAAATGAGGATGTTAAAAAAATTGCTCAAGAATCTGGGTATCAATTTGCTGTAGCAACAGACTCAGGAAGTATTACCTTCTCAGATGACCTTTTCGAAATTAGAAGAGTCGGTATATTCCCAACAAATAACCTTTTCAATTTTAAAAGGAAAGTATCTGGTAGATATAACTTTATAAAAGTTAAAAGAGAAGAGAAAAGTTATAGTAAAAAATAACTTAGGGAGGATTAATATGAAAAAAATATTATTGGGGTTATTAGCATTAACAATGTCAGCAACTCTACTTGCTGAAGATAAATTTGGAATAGGGGTTGGAATGGGATTGTCGGATAGCATGTACAAAGGTGCTGAAGATAAGAGTTATCCTATGCCGCTATTAGATATAAATTATGGTGATTTTTATGTTAAAGGTGTTACTGTAGGTTATCAGTTTTATAAAGACGATGCATTTGCAGCATCACTTTTCTTAAACCCTTTAGCTGGATTTGCAGTGGATTCAGAGGATTTAAAATCAGGTTATGATAATATAGACGATAGAAAGTTCCAAGCTATGTTTGGAATAAGATTAGATGCAGATACAGGATTCTACGGAGTTAAAACTGGACTTACTGCACAAGTTGGTGAGCATGGAGGAGAGGGAAAACTTAGTGCTTTCAAAGCTTATAGAGTTGATGAAAAGCTTACTGTTGTTCCATCTATTCATATTAAAGGTTATAGTGGAGATTATACAGATTACTACTTTGGTGTAACTAAAGAGGAAGCTGGAAGACCTGGAAACTATAAATTAAGAAACAAAGCTTATGAAGCTGACGCTGCTTACTCTATTGGATTAAACATTACAGCTGATTATAGATTAACTGATAATGTAGCACTTATGGCTTTCTTAGGTGTAGAGAAGTTCTCAAGTGAGGTTTCTGATTCACCTATCGTAGAAGATGGAGTTTTATACTTAGTTGGAGTAGGAGCAAAATACTACTTCTAGAAAATTTGAGGAGAACAATAAAGAATGAAATACAAAGCAATTATATGTGACTTAGATGGAACACTACTGAATGAGCATCACACTATTTCAGAAGTAACACAAAATACTATAAAAGAGATTGTAAATTCTGGTGTTAAATTTATTATAGCTACAGGTAGACACCATAACGATGCAATGACATTTAAAGATATGCTTGGTTTAGATAGTTTTTTAATTACTTCTAATGGTGCTAAGGTACATGATTATAATAACAACGAGATTATATCTCATAATATTCCTGCGGGATTAGCAAAAGATTTATTAAACTATAATTATAGTGAGGAGCTACACAAAAATATATACTTAGATGAAGAATGGTTTGTAGAAAAACCTTTAGAAGAAGCTTTAGTTTTCCATAAAGAATCTGGATTTCATCATATTGTAACTCCTTTTGAGAATTTAGTAGGGAGAGATATAACTAAGTTCTTCTTTATAAGTCAAAATGAAGAGTATATTTCTCATTTAGAAAAAAAGCTTAGAGAAGAATTTACAGAAGGTTTTAATATCACACTTTCTCTTGGATCTTGTTTAGAGATAATGAAAGAGGGTGTATCTAAGGCGAGTGCAATCGAAGAGGTTTTAAAGAGAGAGGGTATTGATATAAAAGATACAATCGCTTTTGGAGATGGATTAAACGACCTTGAGATGTTATCATCTGTTGGAAGAGGGTTTATAATGGGAAATGGAAGTCCTAGGTTAAAGGCACTTCTACCTGAAAATGAAGTTATAAAAACTAACTCTGAAAATGGCGTTGCTCAAAAACTGAGAGAGTTATTCTTATAATAGAAACAAAAAAGAGAGAAAATGTTCTCTCTTTTTTTCTATATATTTAATTTAGAAATTAAATAATCTTTGGAAGAATCCTTTTTTCTGCTCTTCAGATTTTTGAGGCTGAGGAGGTTTTGGTTGAACTTGTTGCTGTTGCAATTGCGATTGAGGTGCTGGTCCAGTAACTTCTTCAGAAGACATAGCCTCTGTTTTTGAAGTTGTAGTTTGAGCTGGCACATAATATCCTAAAAGTCCAGCTATACCATTAGAGTACTTTCCATCTCTCTCCACTGCTATCCTTCCTCTTCTTAAAAGGAAAGTTTTATCAGAAGGTGATCCATTAAGTAATCCAGATATAGGGTCTAGCTCTTGATAAGCAAGATCTCCATTTTTGACATGGTTATCTAAGAAACTGAATGTTGTTGGAGTGTAATATCCTTTTTCGATAATCTCTGTATAGAAATTTTTCCAAATAGGAGCTGCTACTCCCCCTCCAGTTGCTTTTGTTAAAGGTTTATTATCATCATATCCTACATAAATTGTTGTTACATAGTCAGGTGTCATTCCAGAATACCAAACAGTTCTTGAATTGTTTGTTGTACCTGTTTTTCCACCTTGCTCAATAGGAACATCCTTTATCTTAACTGCTGCACCTTTACTCGTTCCTTGCTTAACAGAGTTTTTCATCATATTAGTCATCAGAGCTATATCAGCACTGTTGAACTTTTGATCTATCTCTGGTTTAGCTTCATATAATGTATTTCCAAATTTATCAACTACCTTAGATACAAAGAATGGTTTTATTGAATATCCACCATTTGCAAAAACAGCATATGATTGTGCTAATTGCAACGGAGTTCCCTCTGTTGTACCCAAAGCTGCAGTCAAGTTGTTTGGAATATCAAATCCAGCATCTATTTTTTTCATGGTATCCATAAGAGCTGGGATTCCAACTTTATTTAGTAGTTTTATAGAAACAATATTTTGAGATTTATCGAAACCTTGCATTAAAGTCATACCATTATAATATCTCTCTCCATAGTTTCTTGGAGCCCAAGTACCATAAACAATTCTTGAATCCTCTACAACTAAATTTTCCTCATAACCTTTTTCTAAAGCTGTATAGTAAATAAAAGGTTTAAATGAAGATCCTACTTGACGTTTAGCTTGTACCGCTCTATTAAAGTTTCCAGCTTTGAATCCTTTTCCACCAATAACACTGATAACCTCTCCATTTTTAGCATCGATTGTTATCATTGCTCCTTGAAGTTTTTTATCATTTTTTAAACGTGGATAGTTTTCAAATGTAGCTTTAGCAACTTTTTGAATATTCAAGTCTAGCGTTGTTTCAACAAGTAGTCCATCATTATATATTTTCTTTTCTTCAAAATTTTGGAATAAAAACTTCTGAACTAAATCTGTAAAATCAGGAGCATTAAACTCAATTTTTTTCTCTACATCATCATATATAATGGTAGTGTTTTTATCTTTGTAATCATTCGAAGATGCTTTCGATTCATTTACAAACTTATAGTTCGTAGCTGACTGAAACTCCTCTTCAGTTATAAGATTAAATTTTAACATCTGTCTTAAAATTAATTTTTGTCTACTTAGAGATCTTTCCAAGTTAGTTTTTGGATTATACATATTAGGTCGATTAGGAATTCCAGCTAAAAGAGCTGACTCTGCTAAATTGATATCCTTAATATCTTTTCTGAAAAAATTATTAGCGGCTATTTTGACACCGTATGCTCCAGCACCAAAATAGATTTCGTTTAAGTATTTTTCCATTATCTCATCTTTAGTATATTTTCTTTCAATTTCAAATGTTATTATAATCTCTTTTATTTTTCTAGAGAATTTTTTTTCATGGGATAAAAATGCATTTCTAGCTAACTGTTGAGTTATAGTACTACCACCTTGAGCAGCTCTACCTGACTTTAAGTTAACTATTGCAGATCCTAAAATTCTAAATGGATCAATTCCATAATGAGTCAAAAACTGTCTATCCTCTATTGCAATAAATGCTTTTTGAAGACTTTGTGGAATTTTTTCTATATCCACAGGTTCTCTTGTTTCTTTTGAAATAACATCAATTATCTGTCCATTTCTATCATAAATTGTAGTAGGAATAGGAGGACTATAATTTTCAACTAACTCTGAAATATTTGGCAACTCTTTATAGTATTTATTAACTAAAAGACTTGCACCAATCCCTCCAACAATTCCTAAAGATACAATAAAAATGGTAACATATTTAAGAATTTTCCATTTCATAAAATATCTCCATTTTTAATTATTTTAATTACTTTGAGTTCTTTTGTCTTAACTGTCCACAAGCACCGTCAATATCAGTTCCTTTTTCTCCTCTGATAGTAGCGTTTACTTTTCTGAAGTCTTTTAAGTAGTTAAGTACTTTTTCAATCTTCTTTTGAGAAGGTCTTTGGTAATCTTTTCCTTCAACAGGGTTACAAGGAATTAAGTTTAATATATGATCAAAATTATGAACGAAGTCAGCTAAGTAAGATAAATCATTTTCAGATACATTGAAATCATTGATTAAAATGTATTCGAATGTAATTCTTCTTTTTGTTTGTCTTTGATACTCTTGTAATACTGGGAATAAATCAGCTAATGGGTATCTTGTGTTGATTGGCATTAACTCACTTCTCTTTTCATCAATAGCACTGTGTAAAGAGATTGCTAATTCAACTGGGATTCTCTCTTCTAATAGTTTTTCAATTCCAGGAATGATTCCAGAAGTTGAGATAGTTATTCTTCTCTTAGAAACATTAACTCCTCTTTCGCTTGAAAGAATATCAATAGCTTTGATAACGTTATCGATATTAAGCATAGGTTCTCCCATTCCCATAAATACGATATTGTTTATTTGAAGTCCTTGCTTTAATAATCTTCTTTCTATTGTATAGAATTGGTTTACAATTTCATGTACATCTAAGTTTCTAGTAAATCCACCTAATCCAGTTGCACAGAATCCACACTTAACAGCACATCCAACTTGAGATGAGATGCAAAGAGTTGTTCTATCTTTGTGTCTTAAGATAACACTTTCTATTGTATTTCCATCTTCTAATTTGAATAGGAATTTTTCTGTTTTATCTATTTTAGATACTTGATGCTTTAATAAGTTTAAGAATGGAATATAAGCTTTTTCTATAAGAAGCTCTCTATCCTTTAATGATATGTTTGTCATATCGTTGATATCTCTTACGATTTTTTGATTTAACCATGTGAATATTTGTTTTCCGTAGAATTTCTTCATTCCTAAAGAAACGATAAAATCTGTAAGTTCTTGTTCATTTAAATTTAGTAAATTTATTTTATTTGACATATTTCCTCCATTGTTACTAATAAATACCTAATTTCCATTATAACAGATATTCCGATTATTTACAATATATTTGTAATCTCTGCTACAGAAAGGTTCCCTTTAAAGTTAGCTCTTTCAGCTTTTCCCCCTCCTTTTATGTTATTTATAGTTTTAGAAAACTCTTTTAACAACTCTCCACAATGTATTGATTTACTCGAAATAACACCTCCATCTTCCCAAACACCAATAAAAATATAGTCATCTGGAATTATTTTACTAAGATTTTCAATTATATGTTTTTCATCCTTATATACGATATATTTCTTTTCATCCTTTTCTATACTTTCGTTTATAAGTTTAGGTGCTAAAAGTTCGCAATATTTCACACTAAGATCCCTAGCCTTGCTTTCGTTTTCTTTTCTTTCAGAGTTGAATTTATCAATCATAGAAAGAATCTCATTATCTCTACAACTAAAAATTCTATTTAGTTCTTTTATTGTCTTATTTTTGCTAACAAAATCATTTATGGCTCTATCTCCAGCTAAGAAATAAAATCTTGTGTAATTACCTTTTATTTTTTCAAAGTTAATTATTTTAAATAATCTTATTTCTGATATATTTTTTACATGATATCCAGCACATGCACTTGTATCTAAGTTATCAATAGATATAACTCTTACATCTCCAATAACCTTATCACTAATTTTTTTTCTAAATGTATCTATAGAGTTAGCTTCATCTCTTGTCACAATTTTTTCTAATATATCTTTTCCCTCTCCAATAGATTTATTGATTTTTCTTTCCAATTCATCTACAAAGTTTTCATCAAGATCTTTAGAATCTAAATCTACGGTTGTATACGTTTCAGTCATTCTAAATCCAACCGTATTTAAAGAATAATCATTATAAGCAATCGCCGAGAAAAGATGTTGAGCAGTATGTTGAACACCTATGTCGAATACTCTATCTTTGTCTATACTATATGTATACTCTCCTAAAGACATCTCTCCTTGCACAACAATTTTTTTATCATCTAAAACAGTTAAAAATCTAGTTTCACCTATAAACCCTCTATCTCCTATCTGTCCACCCTTTCCATCTATATATAGATTGTGTGATTCAACCTCTATAATCCAATTATCTTTTTCTTTCGAGCATGAAACTACTTTTATCATCTTTCCTCCTAAAACCTTTGATACTTTATTTTATACTTTTATACAGAGTATTTCAATAAGTATATTAAGAATGATAGTTTTAATTCTCTATTCAAAAAGTATACTTTATGCTATACTATATAAAAAGATTAACATATAGTATAGAGGAGTTTTTATGACTAGAGATGAAAAAATAAAAAATACATATTTAGGTGCACATGTATCTATACAAGGTGGAGTAGTAAATGCATTTAAAAATGCTATGGACATAGATGCGAATGGATTTGGAATGTTTGTAAAGAATCAAAGAAGATGGGATGCAAAGCAATATACACAAGATGAGATTTTAGCTTTTAAGGATGCTATGAAAAGATATAAGTTCTTACCAGAACAGATACTTCCACATGATGGTTATCTAATAAACCTAGGTAGCCCAGATCCAGAAAAGAGAGAGAAATCATTAAATGCTTTTATTGATGAGATGGAAAGAGTAAATCAATTGGGACTTATATATCTAAATACTCACCCTGGAAGTCATTT
>DIXX01000037.1:21867-25602 GCA_002428805.1 Cetobacterium sp. UBA6069 | reverse complement strand
GCACATAAAGTTGTTCCAAATATAATAGTGGTATTAGAAAATACAGCTGGTCAAGGATCGAATATGGGTTATAAATTTGAACATTTAAGAGATATAATATCTTTAGTAGAAGATAAATCTAGAATAGCTGTTTGTTTAGATACTTGTCATACAGTTGCAGCAGGGTATCCCCTTTCTACAGATGAAGAATACGATTCTACAATGGAAGCCTTTGAAAATATAGTTGGATTTAAATATCTAAAGGGAGTTCACTTAAATGATTCTATGTTTGGAGTTGGAAGTAAAAAAGATAGACATCATAGTATAGGAGAGGGAACACTTGGAATGAATTTCTTTAAAAGATTTATGAATGATGATAGATTTAGAAATATTCCTATTGTAATGGAAACTATAGATGAAACGATTTGGAAAAAAGAGATCGAATTGCTTAGAAGCTTAATAGATTAGTTTTAAATAATTAAATAGTCTTATAAAAATAAAGACACACTATTCACTATTTAAAGGGGAAAAGTGTGTCTTTTATATTAGCTATCTTGTTAATTTTTTTACTGCCTTAGTCAAAGCTTTATCTTTTTCAATTTTCTCAATTTTACCTAAAAGCCAATTCAATTCTTGGTCATTTATACGTAACTCATCTTTTATAAACTTTTCAAGTTTTTCAACTTCCATAGGCAAGAGTTCTTTTTTTAGCGAACTATTTATCTCTTGTATTGTTCTCCCACCTTCAAAGAAAAATACAATCTTTTGCCAATTACTTAATAAATCAACTTTTCTAAGTAACATTACAGCTGTATAGTTTAATTCTGGAAGTTGCTTAAATCCTTTTCTAGAAAGAAAAGATCTAACTTCATCATTCTTTTCAGTTTCAAAAAGAATCTCTCCAGCTTTTTTAGTATTCATAATTTTAGGCATCTTAGATGTCCTATCTTTAAGCCTTAAGTATTTTGAAAGAGTCAGAGTTCTTGTCTCTAAATAAAACTCTATTGCGAATTCATTAAATGTTTTATTTTCAGGAACAGTCCCATTCTCTATATGTTCCATCAATAAATCTATTTTTTTAAAGTCTACCATTCCACGTATCTCCTTTGATAAAATATTGTATTTCTAGAGTTATTATAGCATATTTTTTATATGTAACAAATAAAAAACTCGAAAAAATAATTATTTTTATAAATTTGTAATTTATATTTTAAAACTATTTTGTGACGGCCATATCTGTGTTATTAAGGTTATAAAAAATTAAAAAATATTAAAAACTTGATTTTATATTTTTTAAGAACTATAATTATAATATAACAATATCAGGAGGAAAAGAATTGAGATTAGATAAGTTTTTAGTAGAGTGTGGAATAGGAAGTAGAAGTGAAGTAAAAAAACTGATATCTTCTGCAGAGGTTACAATAGATGGTGCTATATGTAAAGATAACAATAAGAATATAGATGAGAAAAATACTGTTGTTGAATATAAAGGAAGAAGAGTTATATATAAAGAGTTTAGATATTATAAACTTTACAAGATAGATGGATATATAACTGCAACAGAGGATAAAAAAGAAAAAACTGTTATGGATCTATTACCTGATTGGGTAAATAAGAAAGATCTGTTTCCTGTTGGAAGATTAGATAAAGATACAGAAGGATTATTAATGTTTACTAATGATGGGAAATTAGCTCATGAAGTTACTTCTCCAAAAAAACATGTGGATAAAATATATCGTGTACTTTTAAGAGATGAAATTGGAGAGGGAGAGATTGCTCAATTAGAAGCGGGAGTTGATATTGGTGGATACATAACTCAGCCAGCAAAAGCTGAAGTGGTAAATTCTAAAGAGATACTTCTTAATATAAAAGAGGGAAAATTCCATCAGGTTAAAAAAATGCTAAAAGCAGTAAACAATGAAGTGTTATATCTTAAAAGAGAAACTTTTGGAAAATTAACTCTTGATGATATGATACCATGTGAAGTTAGAGAGATTGAAAGAGACGATATAATATAATTTCTATAAATAAAATGATAGGACTTTAATTAGGGGGCACTATGAGTGATATAATTATAAAAGAAAAACATGAAATAAGTACCCAGCGTAGAAAAAGAAAACCTAAAGAAAATAAGAAAAGTATTTTTGAGATTTATAAATCACCTAAAACGATGAAAGACTACTTTTTCTATTTGAAGGATTTTTTAACATATGTCTATGATGGGGATTCGCCGATAGAGGGAGATGAAATAATTGAACTTATGACAGGGATTGAAAAAAGTGATATCGAAGATTATCTTTCTCATCTAATAAATGAAAGAGATATGAAAAAGACATCTGTCAATAAAGTTATTTCATCTTTAAAATCTCTTTATAGAGAGCTCGAAAAAAATGGATATGAAAATCCTTTTAAGTATATTGGACTTTTTAAAACAAGTAGAAATTTAGACAACATTTTAAAAGTATCTTTTGATGATATAAAAGAGATTTTGAAAAACTATAAAGTAAATGGAGAAAAAGAGTATAGAAACACTCTGATTCTTCATACTCTTTTTTATACTGGGATGAGAAGTCAGGAATTGTTGTCTTTACAATTTAAACATATTTTAAAAAGAAATGGCGAGTATTTTTTAAAACTTGAGAAAACAAAAAGTGGAAGAGAGCAGTATAAACCACTTCATAATTTTTTAATAAAAAAGATAAGCGACTATAAAAATTATCTAACTAATGTTTATGGAGTAGATGAAGAAGCACTAGAAGAGCAATATCTTTTCTATACTTCTTTTGAAAAAAATAAACCTCTTTCATATAGAGGATTATATAATGTTGTTCAAGAGATGGGAACTGTTATCAATAAAGATATCAGTCCACATAATATTCGTCATGCGATTGCAACAGAACTTTCATTAAATGGAGCTGATTTAATAGAGATAAGAGACTTTTTAGGCCATTCAGATACTAAAGTTACAGAGGTTTATATAAATGCTAAATCACTTATCGAAAAGAGGGTCCTAGATAAAATACCAGTGCAAAGTATAGATAGTGAGTATTAAAATCTGTTTTAAAAACTAATTACAAAACTTTAAAAATAATTTTAATATAAATAACCGTTATTTTTATGAATAAACTACATATAATTAACATTATATGTAGTTTCAATTATGAATGTTGAAATTAATAATTATTCCGAATAATTATAGGAGGTTTTTATGCATTTTATTGATTCTGATTTAATAAAAACTATATTTTCTCCTCGAAAAGGTGATGAGTACAAAGGTGATTTTGGACACACTTTAATTTTATGTGGAAGCAAAGGAATGGTTGGAGCTGGATTTTTTTCTAGTATGGGAGCTGTAAAATCTGGTTCAGGACTTACAACTTTGGGTAGTTACAAAGAAACATTTGATATTTTTTCTATAAAATTAAATGAAGTTATGTTGATAGATTTAGATGAAACTAATATTTTAGAAAATTTAGATAAGTATTCAAGTATAGTTTTTGGTTGTGGATTTGGTGTAAATAAAAAAAATGAAACTCTGTTAAAAGAGTTGCTTTTAAAATATAAAAAACCTATAGTTATCGATGCAGATGGGATTACTCTACTCTGTAAAAATAACAATTTAAATTTATTAAAATCTAGACAATTTCCTACGATTTTAACACCACACTATGGAGAGTTTTCTAGAATGACAAATTTAAATATTGAATATATAAAATCAAATCGTATAGAGCTCGGAAAAGAATTCACTAAAAATTA
>DIXX01000037.1:14685-21633 GCA_002428805.1 Cetobacterium sp. UBA6069 | reverse complement strand
ATGGCTACTGGTGGAATGGGTGATGTTTTAAGTGGTATGATAGGTAGTTTTATTAGCCAAAATTATTCACCTTTAGATGCAACTATTTTAGCTACATATTTTCATGGAGCTGCTGGAGATTTCTTTTCAAACTCTTACCACTCCATAACTCCAACAGAATTAATAAATATACTTCCTAAAATAATAAAAAGAGATAGAAATTAATTTTTTCTATCTCTTTTGTATTTAAATATTTTTTATTCATTAAATGAATGTGGAATCACTATTGAAATTAATATTAGAGATACTCCTATAACAACTCCTATCCAAGGTGTTCCTTCGAATAAAAAATTATATTTATCACTTAAAAATATTAGGGTAGTTTTTCCACCAATGACATTTTCAAAAAGTCCTATACTTTTTAATATGGGATATGACAGTGTAAATAAATACGAACCGACTAAACCACCAAGAATAACATAAATACTTTTTAGATAACCTGCACCAAAACTTGCGAT
The DNA here is from genome assembly GCA_002428805.1 of Cetobacterium sp. UBA6069. GTDB lineage: Bacteria > Fusobacteriota > Fusobacteriia > Fusobacteriales > Fusobacteriaceae > Cetobacterium_A. Next base: position 21,136 of record DIXX01000037.1, on the reverse strand, counting down.
AGCTGTCCCTGGACAAAGTCCAATAAACCCAAATCCAATCGCCAAAATAAAACTTCCAAAAACAACTCCTAAATTCATAGTTTTTATACTGAAGTGACCTAAATCTATAATTTTAAAAACTACTGCTAAATATGTTAAACTCATACCCCAACCAATAGCAAATAAAATTATTTTCATAAGAGTTAACTCTTTTAGTTTTAGCATTCTACTAATAACAACCCTATTTGTGGCACCGGCATAATAAAGTGCTAATCCAAACAAAATCCCGAGAATCAAACCTAAAAATGGAATATTACCTAAGATTAAATGTTTCATACTATTCACCTACCTTTTTTGCAATTAATATAGCTACTGGGAAAAGTATAATTGTAAAAATTATACTACTTACAGCAAGTTGCATTACTCCACTCATCATATGACCACTTGTGCATCCATTTGCCATTCTCGCTCCAAAAAGCAAAAGAACTCCACCAACAAAAAGTTTAACTCTAGATATCTCATCTTTTTCTAAAAGATTTGACATCTCTATAAAATCATTATTTTTTCTTAAAAATATTTTCCCTAACATTCCACCTAAAAATATTCCTAGAGCAAAGATAATTCCAAAATTATATGGAACTGCTATACTTTTAGCTATTCCGTCTTGATTATAATATTCTACTGTACTTTGAAACTCTTTTCCAACTCTAAAGATAATATCTTCTTGAAATGCATTTTGCATCATTCCAGACACAACACTAAACTGAGTTGAAATTCCAACAGGTTTTATTAAAAGTAATGATATAAAAAAAACTGATCCTAGAACAATACCTTTTAAAATCCATTTATTCTTCATAATTTTCCTCCTTATAGAACGTGTGTTCATAACCTTTTTATTCGGCAAAAAATTATTTTTTCTTTTTTATAATTTGTATAAAAAAAGGAGTAGAAGATTCTACCCCTTATAAAACTATACTAACTCACCTTTTGCTATAACTTTTTTCAATTTTAAATGTTTATCTAAAATTACTATATCAGCAAAGTACCCTGGTGATATTTTTCCATATTCATTATCTATTTTAATTGCTTTAGCTGGATAAAGTGTAGCCATTCTTACAGCTTCTTCCAAAGTTATATCGCAGTATTTCACTAAGTTTCTAACTCCAGCATCCATAGTTAGAGCTGATCCACCTAAAGTTCCATCCTCTCCAAAACATTTACCATCTTTATAGTAAACTTTGTTTCCTTCGAAATAGAAATATTCCATATCTGTTCCTACTGGAGCAGCAGCATCAGTAACTAAGAATAATCTTTCACCCATAATTTTAATAGCAGATTTGATAGCAGAGTAATGACAATGGAAACCATCTGCAATAACTCCAGCTTTTATATCACTATCAAAAATAGCTCCTACAACCCCAGGTTCTCTGTGATTGAAAGATGTCATGGCATTATAAAGATGAGTTGCAAGTGTAATCCCGAAACCTTCTTTTTCTTTCACTTCTTCATAAGTAGCGTTAGAATGACCAGCTGCAACATGAATTCCAGCTGTATGAAGTTTCGAAATGATTCCTTTTTCAGTATTCTCTGGAGCTAATGTAATTATTTTTACATTTTCTTTTCCAGCTGCAACAATCTTATCTATCATAGCTTCATCAGCTTTTCTTATAAATTTAGGATTATGAATTCCCTTTTTTTCTTTAGAAATATAAGGTCCTTCTATATGTAATCCTAAAATTCCATATTTCCCTTTATTCTCAATGCTTTGTACTAAATCTAAAGCTTTTTCAATATTTTCATCTCCAGTTGTAATTAGTGTTGGAGTAAATGAAGTACATCCATATCTTAGATTTGTTTTATGCATTATCTCTAAAGTTTCTAAACTTATATTATCGTTAAAAAGAACTCCACCACAACCATTAAGTTGTAGATCTATAAATCCAGGAGTTACATATCCTTTTTCTGCATCTATAGTTTCGATATCTCCATAAGTTGTTTTCAATTCATCTTCAGCTACTATATCAACTATTCTCTCTCCATCTAATATTAAAGCTTTTCCAGTATAGAATTTATTTCCTATAAATAACTCTCCATTTATTATAGCTTTCATTAATAATTCATCTCCTTACTTTCCACAGCTTTTGTATAACTCTTCGATTAATAAATCTGTATCTAAGTTAGCTTTTTCGATATCTTTGAAGTATCTGTAAGTTCCAACTTTTAACTCTGTACAAGCAGCTTCATCAGAAACAATGATTCCTTTTGGATGTAATTGAAGTGCACTGATAGTCCACATATGATTTACACCTTGCTCAACTGCATGGTGTAAAGCTCTCGCTTTTCCATGACCATTTACCATTATTAAAACTTCTTTTGCATCAAGAATAGTTCCAACTCCTACAGTTAAAGAAAGCTTAGGAACTCTATCTACATCTCCACCAAAGAATCTAGCATTAGCTATGATTGTATCCATAGTTAACTCTTTATCTCTAGTTCTTGAACTTAAAGATGATCCTGGTTCATTGAAAGCTATATGTCCATCTGGTCCAATTCCACCTAAGAATAAATCAATTCCTCCAACTGCTTTTATTTTCTCTTCGTAATCTTCACACTCTTGCTTATAATCAGTTGCTAATCCATTTAAAATATTTATATTTTCCTCTTTAATATCGATATGTTTAAAGAAGTTTTCATACATATAGTAATGGTAACTTTGATCATTAGCTGGTGATAATCCAACATATTCATCCATATTGAACGTGATAATATTTTCAAAAGATATAATTCCATCTTTGCAGAATTGAATTAATCTTCTATACATTTCTAATGGTGTTCCACCAGTAGGTAGTCCTAATACAAATGGTTTTTCAGCAGTAGGTTTTGCCGCTAATATTTTTTTAGCAACATATACCGCTGCCCAATCTCCAATATTTTTTTCTGTTATAATTACTCTCATTAAAATCACTCCCTCGATTTAATTATATATTCTATAATTAAATTACCATTTATTTTCTTAAAAGTCAATATTTTTAGAAGTTTTTTTTCTTTGGAGTTTCAAATTAATGAATTATATTTACATTTTGAATTTTTTTACACTCTCAACTGCATCTCCGATTAACTTATTCGCTTTATCTCTATCCATTTGAATCAACTTTACATATAAAATATCTATAACTGTAAGTTGAGCCATTCTTGAAGAAAGTGAAGTAGATCTTAGATTACTTTTTTCAACAATAGTACTTAAAGATATATCTCCTATATCTTTAATAGGATTTGTAGCAAACTTAGTTAATGTTATTACTTTTACACCCTTCTCTTTAAATTCTAAAATACTTTGGTATATATCTAAAGTTTGACCACTATACGATATAACAAATACAACATCTCCCTCTCCAGCTGTAGATGCATTTGTTAACTGTATATGTTGGTCAGTTTCAAATATAACATTCTTTCCTAACTCCCAAAGTTTATATTGGAAATCTCTTGCAACAATTCCAGAGAACCCAGCTCCTAATATAAATGTTCTATTTGCTTTATCTATAGCTGCAGCTGCCTTTTCAATCTCTTCAAAGTTTAAAATTTTATATGTATCCTCTACACTTTTGATATTTTCATACACAACTTTTTTAGCTAAAACTTGTGTACTATCTTCAAATTGAATCTCGTCGTAAATTATATTGATTTCTTTTTCATTATTTCTCATAGCTAAATCACCTGCTAAAGCTATTTTGAATTCTGGGAACCCTTTAAATCCAAGCTTTTTAGCAAATCTAACAACAGAAGCTTGACTCACATCACATTTTATTGCTAAATCATAAGTATTCAGAACTTTTATTTCATCAGTATTCTCCAATAAGAAATTTGATATCTTCTTTTCATTTTTAGTAAAACTCTCTTGAAACTCTTTTAATTTTATAAGTGTGCCACCCATTATCCATCCTCCGTTTTATATATTTTCTCTTTTTTTTAGTTCTTTTTCTATTTCATTTAAAACTTTACGTTTATTCAAACTCCATAAAGGCTCTATAACTTCTTCTTTCTTTCCGTCACCAGTCACTCTATGAACAACCATGTTCTCTGGAAGAGATTTTAAAATTGTAACAACCATCTCTACATACTCTTCTAAAGTAAATATCTTAAACTTAATTTCATTATAAAGTTTTTCTAATCTAGTTCCTCTTATTATATGAAGAGAGTGTATCTTTATTCCCCAAGCACCTGAAGCAATAATACATTCAGCTGTTTTTAAAATATTCTCTCTCTCCTCATTAGGTAAACCAATAATCATATGAGTAACAAATTTTATATTATTCTCCTTTAATCTTTTAGACGTTTCTAAATATACATCTAAATTATAACCTCTATTGATAAGCTTTGCTACTTTATCATCTACTGTTTGTAATCCTAGCTCTAACCAAAAGAAATAGGTTTCATTAATTTCTTTTAAAAGCAATAAAACATCATCATCTATACAGTCTGGTCTTGTTCCAATTGCAAGACCTAAAACCTTAGGATGATTCAAAGCCTCATAATATATTTTCCTTAAGTAATCTACATCTCCATATGTATTTGTAAAGTTTTGAAAATATGCAATTACCTTACTATCTTTTACTTTATCTTTCATAAACTCTAACTGTTCATCTATCTGTTCTGTTATGCTTTTTTTTCTATTTCCTGCAAAATCTCCACTTCCAGCATCACTGCAAAAGATACACCCTCCATGAGCTACTTTACCATCTCTATTTGGACAAGTGAATCCACCATCTAAAGATACCTTAAATATTTTTTCATTAAATGTCTCTTTAAAATAGTCATTAAGTGAATAGAATCTCCTATTGTTATACTTAGTCATCTTTATTTTCCTTTTCTTTCTCTTTTTCTATTCTTTCCAATTTAGAATAAATACATCCACAGTAATCTTGTCTATATAAATTATGTTCTTTAGAAAGAGTCACACTTCTTAAGTATCTACTTTTTTTCTTGAAGTCACCTCTTAAAAACTTAACACCATATTCTTTTTCTAGTTCACTTCCAATCTCATTGATCCATGCTGAATTTTTCATTGGACTAATACTTAATACAGTTGTGAAATATTCATATCCCAACTCTTTGGCTTTTCTAGCTGTAGCTTCCATTCTTAATCTATAACACTTATGGCATCTAGCACCTCCCTCTTTTTCTTTTTCGAAACCTTTTATTTTTTCTATAAAATCTTCAGCAGGGTTATATTCACCCTCAATAATATTCATTTTGAACTTCATAGCATCGTTAAAAGTATGTTGTTCCTCTAACCTTATAATATATTCATCTTTTTCTGTAATATTTGGGTTATAAAAATATATATCTATTTCTAGATATGTTTTTAAATATTCAAGTATTGCACAACTACATGGTGCACAACAAGAATGTATCAATAGTTTTTTTCCACTATCAAGTCCTATTTTATCTAGTTCTTTTTGCATCTCTAATTCATAATTTACTTTCATACAATCATTCCTTTTTCATTTATATAATGATTATATCATATAATCTAGTGTTTTTTTAAGGTTTCTGTTATAATTAAATTAAATATTTTTCGGAGGTGTTTTATGGATAAAAAAGTTTTTGTTATGTTAGCTAATGGATTTGAACTAATTGAGGCAATGGCACCAATTGATGTTTTAAGAAGAGCAGGATTAAATGTAGTAACTGTATCTACTTTAGAGAACACTTTAGAAGTTGAATCAGCTCAAAAAGTTAAAGTTTTAGCTGATACTAATATTAAAGATATAGATTCTGGAGAGGGAGTAATGGTTGTTATACCGGGTGGGTTCCCTGGATTTGTTAACCTTAGAACTGATGAAAAAGTTATTGCAATTGTAAAAGAATACTTAAATGACAATAGATATGTTGGAGCTATCTGTGGAGGACCAACTATTTTGGGTGTAAATGATTTAATAGGAGATTATAAATTTACTTGTCACACTTCTGTAAAAGAGGATATGAAGAGTTCAAATTATATGGAGGGGGATGCAGTTGTTGACAGAAATTTAATAACTTCTCCAGGAGCTGGAAAATCTCTTGAGTTTGGATTTGCATTAGCTAGTGTTTTTGTAGATGAAGAAACTATTCTTAAAGTTAAAAAAGGAATGGAATTAGTATAGTTAGTATATTTCTATAATAAAAATGAAGAGATGGAAAAATCCAACCTCTTCATTTTTTGTTTTTATATTTTTAAAGATTACTCTTCATCCTCTTCTGTTTCTTCGTCAAAGTCTTCATCAAAGAATCCTTCATACATTTCATCTTCCTCTTCTATAACTAAGAAATCGATCTCATCAATACAATTCTCTAATTTTAAATTTTGTGGTAACTCATCTTCGTTTAGGAATTTGAAGTTTTCATCTTCTAATACTGCTAAGAATAGATGAGGTAAGAATCTATCAAACTCACTAACATAAGTTGTAGCTCCAAATGGTTCACCTTGTTTTGA
>DIXX01000037.1:1243-14418 GCA_002428805.1 Cetobacterium sp. UBA6069 | reverse complement strand
ACAGCTGCTTTCATAAGTTTAAATGTAATCTCTCTAGACCATAATGGAGATATATATCCTCTTCTAGCCATATACATTCTCTCTCCAACATAGTTATTTATATTGTCCTCTCCAAAATGAAGCTCAGCACAGTTTATAAAATCTATTCCCGTATTTAAAATAGCTTCTTTTTTCTTTAAAAACTCACTATAGAACTCTGGAGTCATAGGTGTTTCTATTCCTACCATTGGAATATACTCTTTTGCAATAGCCATGTTTTCTATAACTTTATCACTACACTTAACAGCACCTAAATTAAATCTTAACTCATTTAATCCAGCTTCTCCCAATTTTTGTAGATTTTCTCTAGTGCAAAGAGATCCATTTGTATACATATGTTGATATACTCCAGCATCACTTAATTTTTTAATAATACCATAATATTTTTCAATCTCTAAGAACGGCTCTAAATAAACATATGCAATTCCACTCGGTTTTTTCTGTATTGATAATAATAGGTCTATATCCTCTTCATAATAAAGAGTTTCTCCAATCTCCCACATTCCATCAGGAATAGGTTCTTGATTATCAATATTATCATGGTAGTAACAGAACTTACACAGTAAGTTACACTCATGAGTTTTTCTTATTCCACCAAGACCGTCACCGAATAAGCAAGACACACATCCCTTTGGAAACTTTTGCTCATCTCCAACAAAGAATGTTCTTCCTTTTAAATCTTTTAAATTAGATATTTCAGCTTTCATATCTGCGTGATTTTTGTTTACAGCTAACTCTATCTGTCTGATTGTAGATTCTATAATTGGGTTAAATCTTTTATAAACTTCTGTTTTATCTCCTGAAAGAGATGATAAGTGGCTAAACCACTCTAAAGCATCTTTTTTTGAAATTCTCATTCTTCTCTCCTATTTTCAATTAATCTAATTATTCTGCGATTGCAAATGCTAAATCTATAATTTTAAATCCATCAATAGCGGCACTGATAATTCCACCAGCATAACCAGCTCCCTCTCCTATTGGATAAAGACCTCTTGTATTGATTGATTCTCCAAATTCATTTCTAGTTATCTTTACTGGAGCGGACGTTCTAGTTTCTGGTCCAATAAGATTAGCGTTTTCAGTTATAAAGTTTCTCTGTGTTTTTTCCCATAACCCCATAGCCATTTTCATATTATCAGCTATAACTTTAGGGAATAAGTTATTTAAATCGTAACTTTTAAGTTCCATCTCGTAACTTGATTCTATTTTTCTATTTGTTTTCTTACCTTTTAAGAAATCTAATGTATTTTGATAAACAGCTCCATAATTCCCTACTTCATCGTATGCTGCTTTTTCTAATTTATCCTGGTATTCCATACCAGAGAAAAGTTCGTCTCCAAACTCATTGGCTTTTACTCCAACTACAAGAGCTGAATTAGAGAATCTTCCATCTCTCTGAGAGTAGCTCATTCCATTAACTAAGCTTCCACCCTCTGCAGATGCAGCATTTACAATAACTCCACCTGGACACATACAGAACGAGAACACTCCTCTTTCTTCCTCTCTGTTGTTATAAGTTAAGCTATATGTTGCAGCTTCTAAATTTGGATGAGATGCTAATTTCCCATATTGCATAGTATCTATATCAACTCTAGGATGTTCAATTCTAGCTCCTATAGCAAATGGTTTATTCTCCATAAAAACACCTTTTGAATGTAACATTCTATAAGTATCTCTAGAAGAGTGCCCTATTCCTAAAACTACATAATCAAACAGCTCTGTTTCCTCTATTAGAATTGGTGACTTTAAATTTTGAATTTTTATTCCCTTAACTACTCCATCTAAAATAATAATATCTTTTATTAGAGTATTAAAATGAAACTCTCCACCCATTCTTATAATTTTTTCTCTTAAATTTTTAACAACAATTTTTAACACATCTGTTCCAACATGCGGCTTATAATCCCAAAGTATTTGTTCTTGAGCTCCATTTTCTACAAGTTCTAAGAAAACTTTATTCATATATCCACTTTTAACTCTAGTGTTTAATTTTCCATCTGAATATGTTCCAGCTCCTCCCTCTCCAAATTGAATATTCGAGTTAGGATTTAGAGTACTAAATCTTATAAATTCATCGATTGTTTTATCTCTGTCGTCTACTTTCTCTCCACGTTCATATATAACTGGTTTAATTCCTAATTCACATAATCTTAACGCTGCAAAAAGTCCAGCTGGACCTGCTCCTATTACTGCAACTCTTTCAATCCCAGATTTTGCAGTAAGAGTGTCCTCTACAATCTCTTTAGCTAAATTAACATTAATCAGAGTAGATACATCCACATCTTTTTTTAATGTCACCTCTATATTGTAAACAAATTTTATATCCGTTTTTTTTCTACTATCTATTGATCTTTTTGAATACTCTATTTTTTCTATATTTTCTTCTTTAATACCTCTTTTGATGATCTCTTTTTTCAGTTCAAGGTTTTGATCTCTTTCAATAGAAACATTAATGTTATTTATAACAACTTTCACTTCACACCTCTTTTTTCAATAAAAAAGCTTCGAAACTTATTCTCCAAAAGAATTGTATTCGAAGCATTTAATAACTATCCTATTTTCTCTTCTAAAGTTTTACCAACTCTAAATTTAACAACTTTTTTCTCTTTTAATTTCATTTTTTTACCTGTTTGTGGGTTTCTTACGCTTCTGGCTGCTCTAGTAACTACTTCAAATTTTCCCCATCCGATAAATGATACTGGTTCACCTTCAACTAGCTTTTGTTCAACTAAATCTAAAAATAACTTAACTGCTTTCTCTGCATCTTTTTTAGTGTATTCACCTGTTTTTGCAAATAATTCGATAAACTCTTTTTTAGTCATTGTTACCCTCCTTGAACTATTATAAAATATAATATACAAGAAACCAAAAACTTGAAAACCCTTTATTTATGGTATCTTTAAACCGATTATACCCACTAAACCCTTAAATGTCAATACTTTATAAAGATTTTTTCATTTTTTTTATTTTCATACATTAAATAATACCATAAAGGTACATAAAAAGCAATAACCTTAAAATTTTAGAACAAAATTTTTATTTGATTATTCCTCTCTCCTTATACGATAAAAACTGAGGTAACATATATTTTTCGTATAAATCTGGAGTATATTTCTTTATAACTTCAGCTCTTTTTAAAACCATTTCTAAAGGAGCGTTGAATTTTTTCCAAGTATGACCATCTGAAGTTAAATTCTGCATAAACCCTTGATATCTGTCACAAACATTAGCAAATTTAGCCTCATTACTCTCACACTCTTCAAACTCTATCCATAGATTTAAGAAGTACTCTTTTTGGTCTTCTGGTAGGAGAGAGAAAATTTTAACTGCAGCTTTTAACTCTTCATCTGCCTTATCAGGTCTTACAGCACCAAAAGCTGGAGTATCTCCTGCATAGATTTCAACTAAATCATGAATTAAAATCATTTTCAGTGATTTTTCTAAATCCACTTCACCTTTAAAATACTCTTTTATTGTTAACGCTACTAGGGCCATATGCCAGCTGTGCTCTGCATCATTTTCCTCTCTTTTTCCTTCAACAACTAAAGATTGTCTAAAAACATCCTTTATCTTGTCAATCTCAAATAAAAATTCCATCTGCTTTTGTATTCTTTCCATTATAACACACAACCCCTTTTTTTCATTTCGTTTTTACTGTCTATAACGCTTTTTTTGCTCTTCTATATTTTTTGTTCTTGCGTTTATTTTCTTATTGTACTTCTTTTTAGGTAGCTCTAAAGTTGACATAACCCCTGTAACATACTCTATCTCTTTTTCAGGAATATTCATTTTTATTTGTTTTTGAATATCTACTAGCATTTCTGTATTTCTATCTGTTACAAATAAGTATGAATCCCCTTTTTCACCAGCTCTTCCTGTTCTACCTATTCTATGGATATAACTTTCAACATCCTCTGTTATATCATAGTTAAATATATGAGTTACTCCTGTTATATCTACTCCTCTAGCTGCAACATCTGTTGCTACTAAGAATTGGAATTCTACATCTTTAAAAGCTTTCATTATTTTTTCTCTTTTAGCTTGTGGAATATCACTATGTAATTTTTGACAAGAATACCCTCTAGCTGAAAGCTCCTCTTCTAAACTGTCCACCCTTACTTTTGTTCTACAGAAAATAATTCCCATAAATGGATTTGTTTCATTTAGTAAAGAACAAAGCGTATCTAGCTTTCTTCTATCACTTGTTTTGATTACATGCTGATTAATATTAGCTAATTTATTTTCTTTACTTTCTATGACGATATTTACCGGCTCTTTTGTGATTCTATATGCCATTTTTTTTACTGTTGAATCAATTGTAGCTGAGAAGCATAGAGTTTGTCTTTTTCTATTACAAACCTCTATTATTTTATCAATCTCATTTCTGAATCCCATAAGAAGCATTTGATCTACTTCATCTAAAATAAGAGTTTTCATCTTAGAAAGATTTATTGCTTTTCTCTCTATTAAATCTACTAATCTTCCAGGTGTACCTATAACAATGTCCACTCCAGCCTTTAAATTTTCGATTTGTCCTGCTATCTCTCTTCCTCCATAAGTAAGAAGGATTTTTTTATTTTCAAAATTTATTTTCTCTAACTCATCAGCTATTTGTATAGCAAGTTCTCTTGTAGGAACAATAATAAGTGCCCCTGGGTCTTTTCCTACGCTTTTAAGTTTTTGTATTAATGGAATTCCAAATGCGAATGTTTTTCCACTTCCTGTTGACGCTTGTCCTATTACGTCTTTGTCATTTAATATAACTGGAATAGCCTCTATTTGAATCTCTGTTGGTTCTTTTATACCTTTTTTAGCTAAAAGATCAACTATATTTTTATTTATTTTTAATTCATTAAAATTATTCACATATTCTCCTTTAAATCTATATATTCTTCAATTGTTTATTATAACATTTATCTCTAAAAAAAGAAATAAATAAACTTAAGTTTAATTCTCTAATTTTAATCTTTGACTTTTGTTAAAAATCTGTTAAAATATATTTATTTATTTTTTTTATATTTAGGAGGAATTTGTAATGCAAGATTGTCTAAGCGGACAAAAATATATACTAGTTTTTGGAGCTTCTGTTGTTGATATGTTTGGTTTTTGCAACTCATCATACAAAGCCTGTGATTCTATTCCAGGGAAGATAAAAATATCTTTTGGAGGAGTTTCTAGAAATATAGCTGAAAACATGGCTAGAGTTGGAGTTAAAACTAAATTTATTTCAATCGTAGGAGACGATGAAATTGGTCGTTCTATGTTAACGCACTCTTTAAAAATTGGGTATGATATGACTAACTCTCTTATTTTAGAAGAGAAAAGCACACCAACATATATGGCAATACTAGATCAAACGGGAGAAATGGTTTCAGCTGTTGCAGATTTAGATAGCATTAGTGCTATGACAACAGAGTTTATAGATTCAAAAGGACCGATGATTGAAAACGCTGCTTTCACATTCTTAGATGCGGATGACCCTATCAACTTAGAATATCTTTTAACAAAATTCAATGGAAAAACTAACTTTATATTAGATCCTATCTCTTCTACTAAAGCTGAGAAAGTAAAACATCTAATTAAATATTTCCATACTATAAAACCTAATAGAGTAGAAGCTGAAGTTTTATCTGGAATAAAAATAAATACAAGAGAAGATTTAGAAAGAGTTGGAGAATACTTCCTTTCTTTAGGAATTAAAAATGTATTTATAAGTTTAGATGCTGATGGAATCTATTATACAAACGGAACTGAAAGTGGAACTTTAAAAGCTACTGGAGTTACTGTTAGAAATGTAACTGGAGCAGGAGATTCTTTTGTTGCAGGATTAGGATTTGGTTATATGAACGAGTTATCTATAAAAGATACTGTTAAGTTTGCTATGGCTATGTCAATCGTAACAATCTCTCACGAGGAAACAATTCATCCAAACATGGGACATGAATTGATTCAGGAGATTATAGAAAAAACAAATTGGATAGAAAATTAAAAAATGGACTGCAAAGTCCATTTTTTATATATTATTTTAATTTTTTCTATTCACTATCTAATAAGAATTCATTAAATCTTTTCTTGTCATTCACCACTCTATTTTTACTTTTTTCTTTAAAATCCTTTTTCATTTTTGGAACCTTCTTTTTATCCTCTTTTGTTGCTCCTTTTCCAATTCCAAATTCTCTTGGAATGTAATCCATCTCATCATCCTCAAATTGATCAAAGTTCATTCTTCCGTTAGCCATTTTAATCTCCTTTAAATTTATATGAAGTTTTTACCTCACTATTATTAAATATTATATTTTTTTAAATTTGTCAAATAATTTTTCTTTATTTTTTCTAACGAAATATTTATACTCAACACTTTTAACGTTTCCTTTTTTGAGTAATAATTTTTTACAACAATTGTCTTTTATATATTTATATCATATAATTATTATATTTGAAGAAAGGATTAATTTAATATATACTAAATTCAGTACATTATTTCCTTGTGATGTATAATAAAGTGTGTGTGTGGTGAAAAATAGGTTCTTTGAAAAAAGGACCTATTTTTCTTTTTATAGAAAAACAGGTCCCATCTTTGGTTTTGATTTTATTTAAATTATTCGTATACTCTCATTTTAAATAGTGAGAATTGCGATCCGTTATATCTGCTTAAGCTTTTACTTACCATTATTAATGTAACTATCGCTGCTATTAAATCACAAATAGGTTGTGCTAACCAGATTCCAGTTAATCCATACATTTTTGAGAAAATCATAATTAAAGGAATTAAAAGTAATACTTGTCTTAATAAACTTAAGAACATAGCCGCTTTTCCCTCTCCTATAGCTAGGAAATAGTTACTTCCAGCCATTCCGATTGCAATTGATGGCATAGCCATTAAGTATATTCTTATTCCATGGATTGATATTGCCATAATATCAGGATTTTTATTGAAAAGACCAACTATCGTTGAAGGGAAAACCTCAACTAAGAATAGTGCGATTGTAAAAATTATTATTCCTGACCACGTTGCTATTTTATAAGCTTCTTCCATTCTTCCATACTGCTTAGCTCCAAAGTTATATCCTATAATAGGTTGAGCTCCTTGAGAAATTCCAAAAACTGGCATAAAACAAAGTAGTGCAACAGCGTTTACAGTTGCCATAGCTCCGATTGCTAAATCACCACCATAAAGTTTCAAAGCATTATTATTTACAACTTGAACCATACTTGTTGCTAATTGCATAGTAAAAGGTGATATTCCGATTGCTAAAATTAATTTTACAATATCTTTATTTAAAACTAAATTAGATCTTCTAATTTTTAAATTTGACTTTTTACTCATATAGTATGCAAATGATAATATTGCAGTCATAACTTGTGATAATACAGTTGCTATTGCAGCTCCTTTTATTCCTAGTCCAAGAGTAAATATAAATATCGGATCTAGCACAATATTTACAAAACAGCTAATAACCATGATTGCTGAACAAATTTTTGGATTTCCATCAGCTCTTATCGTACTATTTAAAGCATATCCCATTATATTAAAAACAGTTCCATAAAGTATAATTGTTATATATTCTCTTGCGTATTTAAGTGTGCTTTCACTCGCACCAAAAGCTCTTAAAATTGGATCTTTATATAAGCTTCCTAAGATTGTTATTATCAATCCTAAAATAATAGATAAAGTTATGATGTTACCCATTATTTTTTCAGCACTATCTTTTCTTTTTTCACCTAATTTAATTGATATATTAGCTGTAGCTCCAATACCAATCAACATTGAAAATGCTAAAGCGATTGTAACTATCGGCATAGTTATTCCAACTCCAGTTATAGCTAAAGCTCCAACGTCTTTCATATTACCTATAAATATTCTGTCCACGACATTGTATAGGGCACTTACTAGCATACTAATTATGGCAGGAATAGAATATTTTACAAGCAGTTTCTTGATATCTCCATTTTGTAGTGTTAATTCTTGTTTCACATTGTCCTCCTATTTTTTTTCTTATCCTTTCATAATAACATTTTTTTCAGGAATATGATATAATTAATTTAAAATTTTTAGGAGGTTGGGATGGAGATTTTTAAGAACAGTTGTTCTCTTGATTGTTTTGATGTTTGTAAAATTAATGTATATAAAAAAGATGGAAAAGTTATAAAATTAGAGGGAAGTAATGAAAATTCACTGACAGATGGATTTTTATGTTCAAAAGGTTTAAAGCATCTAAATCGTTTATATGATGAAAATCGTATTTCAACTCCTCTTTTAAAAGTAGGAGAGGGATTCAAAGAGATTAGTTTTGAAGAAGCTATATCTATTGTAAAATCAAAGTTAACAAAAATTAAAAATGAAGGCTCTACAAATTCAATTATTCATTACTGTGAATCTGGGGCTGGTGGCTTATTAAAAGGAATTCACGATGTATTTTTTAATTTTTTAGGAGGAATATCTACATCGACAGGTGGAACTTGCTGGTCTGCTGGGTGTGCGGCTCACGATTACGATTTTGGAGGAAGACAAACTAGTGATTTAAGTGATATGAAAAATGCAAAAGTTATTATACTTTGGTCTAGAAATCCTGCGGTTACCTCTGTTCATCTTTATAAAAAACTTATAGATATGAAAAAGTTGGGAATAAAAATAGTCACTATTGATTTTAGAAAAAATGAAACTTCTACTATCAGTGATTTACATATAAGTTTAAGAGCTGGAAGTGATGGGGCTCTTGCATTAGCATTAAGTAAATTAGCTTTAGAAAGAAACCTTATCAATACTGATTTCAGCGACAAATATATTATTGGTTTCGAAAAGTTTTCAAGATATCTTTCTAATTTACAAATGGCCGATTTAATTGAAGAGTGTGGTATATCGAGCGAAGAAATCGAGCGTTTATTCGATTTAATCTCCCTTGGAAATATAATGACATTTATAGGTTACGGAATGCAAAGATATATTAACGGTGGAAACAACGTTAGAGCTATTGATGCATTGATGAGTATAACGGGAAATGTTGGAAAAAGTGGGGCTGGAGTTTTCTACTCTAGTAAAATATATCCTGAATTATTGAATAGAGATCCGTATAATAGTTCAAAATATGCTATTAACTCTAGAGAGTTTGAAATCACAGATTTTTCAGATTTTATAAAGGAAAATAAAATTGAAGCTATTTTTATAAGCAAAGCTAATCCTCTAAATCAACTTCCAGATTTAAACAAAACTCTAGCAGCTTATAAAAGCATCCCATTCAAAGTTTGTTTTGATATGTTTTTAACTGATACAGCTAAGAATAGCGATCTTATAATTCCTGTTACAAATACTTTAGAAAGTGAGGACATAATATACTCATCTATGTTAATGCCGTCACTTATGTATAACAACAAGGTTGTAGAACCTAAATTTAAAGAAATGGATGAGTATTTCTTCTTTCAGAGTTTAGCCAAGTCTATAAATCTAGAAAACTATCCGATTGTTTCAAAAGAAGAGTATCTTAATAAAGTATTAGCTCCTTTGAATGTAACTTTAGAAAGTTTAAAAAAAGAGGATCTTAATATTCAAAAAGGTCATATTGCTTGGGGAGATAAAAAATTTAAAACGCCTTCTGGAAAAATAGAAATTTATAGTGAGACTGCTTTAAAAGATGGAGCTGAACCTATGCCTATATTTACTAGATCTTTTAAGAGCAGCAAAGAGTATCCTATAAGATTAGTCACTCCTCATGCTAAAAACTCTTTATTCAATCAACATATAGGAGATATTGAAAGTATTTCTCAAATATTTATATCAAAAGAAAATTCTTCTGATTTAGAGGAGGGGGAAATAGTTCTTGTATCATCACCTAATGGAGCGATTAAGTCTGTAGTTAATATTGATTCAGATTTAAAAAAAGATGAAGCATATATTTTTATGCAATGGAGTGCAAAGCAAGGAAATCCTAATTTTTTAACAAATAGTTTATCCTCTGATATAGGTGGACAAGTTGCCTATTATGATACCTTTATAAATATAAAGAAAATATCTGTTTAAAGATTTGTTTAAATCTTGTAAAGGAATTTGACTTTTTAGATTTTAAAAAATATAATGAATTAAAATTTATTAATGATTTTTATTGCAGGAGGGGTTATGTATATTTTAGCACATAGAGGAGCTTCTGGAACTGCTCCAGAAAATACAATTGCAGCTTTTAAAAAAGCTATCATCGATGGTTGCGACGGTTTTGAATTTGATGTTCAACAAACAAAAGATGGAAAGTTAGTAGTTTTTCATGATTGGACTTTAGAAAGAACATCTAATGGTAAAGGGTATGTTAGAGAACACACTTTAGATGAATTAAAAGAGTTAGATGCTGGAAGTTGGTTTAGTGAAGAGTTTAAGGGAGAAAAAATCCCTACACTAGAGGAAACGTTAGATTTAATTCCTGATAACATGTTAATCAATATTGAGTTAAAAGAGGAGTATTCTAAAGAGAGAGGATCTGAAAAAATTTTAGTAGATATATTGCAAAAATATAAAACTAAAAATATTATAGTTTCTTCTTTTAGTCATAATTTATTAAAAAATATAAAAACTTTAGATCCATCTATTAAGATAGGGATTTTAGTTGAAAGTAGTCTCCTTAATTTAGATAAATATATTGCAAACTTAGAATTCGAAGTAAGTGCTTACCATCCCTCAAAAAGTTTTATTCTCCAAGAGGATGTTAACTATTTAAAGAGTAAAAATATCGATATAAACGTATGGACTGTCAATAGTTCAAAAGATGCTGAGACTTTAAAAGCTATGGGTGTTAAAAGTATAATTACAAATTATCCAAAAGAGATTAGAGAATAAATGATTGACATTTTATCTCCATTAAGATAACATAAGATATTAGGTATAATTATTAGAGTCTTCAAAGGAGAAAAATGTAATGGAAAAAGAAGTTAAAATTCTAAAAGCACTAGCTCACCCTCTAAGATTAGAAATAATCAAATTACTTTCAGCTGAAGAGAGTCTCTGTGTTTGTAAAATACAAGACTTTTTCAATGCAACACAATCTAATTTGTCACAACATTTAAAAATTTTAAAAGAAGCTGATATTTTAGATTCTAAAAAGATTGGTGGTTGGGTTTATTATAACTTAAAAAATAGAAAAATTATTGATATAATAAGTATTTTAAAGGATAGTTAATTCTATCCTTTTTTCTTTAAAAGTTCTATTTTCTTTCCATCTTTGATAATGAGCTCTTTGTGAGACATCTCTTTTAAAACTTTTCTTAAATGTCTATCTGAAATTTTTAAATACCCAGCCATATCTAAATATCTAATTTTTTCAATTTTATTATGGTTTTCGAATTCTTTTAAGTACTCTAAAACTCTTTCTTCTATAGGTTTTTGATGGTAATTCAGAACATGAGTCATAGTATCTGTCAATTTATCAGTTACTGTTATTAATAACAATTCATAGAGCTTATCATTTTGAAAAATCATTTTTTTAAAATCTTCTCTTAATATACCAATAACCACACAAGGCGTTAAAGCTTCAACATTAACATTTATATTTTTGTTTTGTATATACTCTACTTCTCCTAAAATTTGTAATGGACGACAAAACTCTATCACAACTTCCTTATTTCCATGAAATGCTGAATAAATTTTAATTTTTCCCTCTACAAAAAAATATATAATCTGACTCTCTTCTTCTACAGAAAAGATCATCTCACCCTTTAAAAATCTTTTTATAAAAAGTTTATTCAAAAGCTCTTTTTTCATATATTTCTCTAAATCATATTTTTTTAAATAATACTCTATTTCATTTTTATTTTTCATTAATAATCACCTTTTTTAAAACCGGCTATATATCCGGTTTATTTATATAAAAATATGATACTCTATTTAGAGACTAAAAACAAGGAGATTTTATAATGTTAGAAAGATTAGAAAAAGAAAAAATTAGTAAACTTATTATTCAATACTCGCTTCCAGCTTTAGTAGCGATGGGAGTAAACATTTTGTACAACTTAGCAGATAGGTTTTTTATAGGATATTATATTGGTAGAATGGGAATAGCAGGTGTTAGTTTAACTATGCCTATATCTACTTTTAATTTGGCAACAGGACTTCTATTTGGAATCGGTTCTGGAGTACTTATGAGTATTAATTTAGGAAAAGGGAACTCTAAACGTGGAGAAGAGATTCTTGGAAATGGTTTTATGTTACTATTTTTAATTGGAATACTTCAAAGTATTTTGCTTTTTACTTTTACAGATAAAGTTATATCAGGATTGGGTGGATCTGGAGAACTTTTCAACTATACAATGAACTATCTGAAGCCTCTTTCATTAGGAATATTTTTACAAGTTATGTATGTTGGAACTAATGAGATGATAATTGGAAGTGGTGCTCCTAAAAAAGCTATGTTAATTGGTCTTATAGGTTGTTTAACAAATATAATTTTAGATCCAATTTTTATAAATGTTCTTAACATGGGAATGAAAGGTGCCGCATTAGCAACAGTAATTGGAAACTTTATGGCTGTTATATCACAATTTATATACCTAACTAGATATAGCCAACATTTAAAATTAAAATTGAATAATATAGCTTTAAAATTAGATAGAGTAAAAGAACTTACAACTATAGGAACTCCCGCTTTCTTAGTTCAATTCTTTACAGCTCTTGTAGTTGTTTTGACGAATATTATTTTAAAAAATTTAGGTGGAGATTTATATATTGCAACTTTTGGAATATTAAGTAGCTTATACCTTATTGTTTTTTTACCTATTGTGGCTATCTATCAAGGAACACAACCTATTTTAGGATATAACTATGGACGAGAAAATATCTCTAGAGTTCAAAAAATTTGTAGAAAGTCTTTAATTTATAGCACAGCTATAGCTGCTTTTGGTTTTCTAATAACAATTTTTGGTAGTGATTCTATTATGAATATTTTTGCTAAAACAGATTATCAACTAAAATCGACTGCGATAAATAGTTCTAAAATATATTTTTCAATGATTTTCTTTTTAGGAATAAATGTTATTGGAGCTGGATATTTTCAAGCTATCGGAAAGTTTAAGACAAGTTTGATTTTAAATGTTTCAAAACAACTATTTTTAACAATTCCATTAATTTTTATTTTATCTTGGAAATTTGGAATAAAAGGTTT
>DIXX01000037.1:0-1022 GCA_002428805.1 Cetobacterium sp. UBA6069 | reverse complement strand
TTATTTAAGAAGAGAGAACATTAAGATTTTTATTTAATTTTATATATAATAAATTATAGGTCTATTGTAGACTGAGAAAATTAAAAGACCTGTAAATACAGGTCTTTTTTATTATTATAATTCTATATCTCCTACATCTAGTTTTTCAACAAACGAATATGTAGAGTTTATTTTTTTTAATACAAATATTTTTTCTTTTACAATCTGTCCACCAAAATCATTATAAGTTTGATATTTAACCTTTTGAACAAATAAATTCTCTTCAAGCTGAATAACTCTGTCAGCTTCTAATACTTTTACCGCTGGAGTATTAAAATAATTTCCTAACGCAAAGGCCACTCCTGTCTTATATGATGTCTTTGGTGCTGAATAACTTAATGTGGAAAGTGCTAATAAAAATAAAATCGCTTTTTTCATAGTTTGTACCTCCCTATGGTATTATTATTCATGATATAGATTATACCCCTTATTATTATATTTTAAAAATATAATTTTTATATACTCTTAATTTTCTTAAAGGTTTTAATTCATATTTATAAACCAAAATACTTCTATTTTTTTTACTTGTATAAACTTGAAAAAAGAATTATACTATAATATAAAAAAAAATTAGTGGAGTGTTTATGGATAAAATAATTTTAAAATTTTTTAACAGCTTTAAAGGAAAAAAATTAAGCTCTAAAGATTTTAAATCAGCTATTAAAAAAGCTATGAATCTAGGAGCTACCGCTGAGGATCTACTACTTATTGTCAATTTAGTCAAAGATACAAAAGAAAAAAAATATAAACTAGATAAAAAATGTTTTTTTGTTTTAACAACTGCAATTGTTTATGTTATAGCCCCTATTGATGCTGTATCAGACTTAATTCCAGTTGCTGGATGGGTCGACGATGCAACTTTGATAGGATATGTGGCTAGAAGCTATACTGACGTTTTAAGAGACTATAAAGAGTTTTGTAAAACTAACAATGAAAAAAATGAGCACACAAACTAGTATGCTCATTTTTTATTTATCATCTTT
>DIXX01000079.1:8025-9628 GCA_002428805.1 Cetobacterium sp. UBA6069 | reverse complement strand
AATGAATTTTTTTAAAACAATTAGTTTAGATGAAGCTGTGAACGAGATAAAAAATAGATTAGAAAAAGATAGAAAAACAGAAGAAATTTATTTATGGGAGAGCCTTAATAGAGTTCTTTCAGAAGAGATAGTTTCGTCTATAGATTTACCATCTTTTAATCGATCTACGGTTGACGGATATGCAGTGAAAGCAAAAGAGGTATCTGGAGCAAGTGAATTTTCACCAATTCCTTTAACGTATATAGGAGAGGGAGAGATGGGGGAGGCGACAAATCTTCTTTTGAAATCCGGAGAATGTATGTATATTCCTACAGGAGGAATGTTACCAGAGGGTTCAGATGCTATGGTTATGATTGAAGATTGTGAAAGTTTAGCTGATGAAATTCTTATAAATCGAGGAGTTTCAGAACTTTCAAATATTATTTTAAAAGGCACTGAGGTCAAAAAAGGTGAGATTCTAATAAAAAAGGGTGAAGTTCTAAAATCGAGTCATATAGGAGTGTTATCTTCGATAGGAAAGGATAGGGTTAAAGTTTATAAAAAACTTAAATTTTCGATAATATCAACTGGTGATGAGATTGTAGGTTTAGGAAAAGATTTAAAACTTGGAGAGGTCTATGATATAAATACACATATATTTTCAGCTTTGATAAAAGAAGGGTTTGGAGAGGTTGTTCAAACTTTTCTAGTAAGAGATGATTTAGAGATGTTGTCTAAAAATTTAGAGAGTGCTCTTGAAAAGTCAGATATAGTTTTAATATCTGGAGGAAGCTCTGTAGGAATAAGAGACTTTACAGTTAGAGCACTAGAAGATGTTGGAGGCGAAGTTTTTATTCATGGATTGTCATTAAAGCCTGGAAAACCAACCATAGTTGCTAAGTGCAAAGAGAAATTTGTATTTGGTATGCCTGGACACCCTCAATCTGGAGTGACTGTTTTTAAAGCTTTAGTTGAACCAATTTTTTTAAATAGAGAGAGAGTTAAAATATATGGAGAGCTAGCTCAAAATATTTATGGAGATCCGGGAAAAAGATGTTTTATAAATGCTAAATTAGAAGTTGAAAATGGAAATATAAAAATATATCCGCTTACAAGTAAGTCGTCAATGATAAGACCTGTTTTAGACTCTGATGGAATAATATCTATTCCAGAGTATAAAGAGGGGTTTTATAAAGGTGAAATAGTAGAGGTGATACTAAATGATTGAAAGAAATATTTATATAGACAATATAGATGTAGATGAAGCTTTGAATAGATATTTTTCTAGTTTAACTTTGAATTTAGAGAGTGAAAAGATATCGGTCTTAGATTCTGTAGGAAGGGTAACTTCAAAAGCTATTTTTGCAAACTATTGTTCTCCAACTTATCCAGCAAGTGCAATGGATGGGATATTCATATTTTCAGAAAAAATAAAATCAGCAACAGAGACGACACCTGTTTATTTGAAAGAGAGTGATTTTAAATATGTCAATACAGGGAATCCTTTAGATTTAAAAAATGGGGATTGTGTTGTTATGATTGAAGAGCTCATTGAGTTAGAGAACGGAGAGTTTAAAGTAATTAAAAATGCTAAACCTTGGCAACATATAAGACCGATTGGAGA
>DIXX01000079.1:7477-7757 GCA_002428805.1 Cetobacterium sp. UBA6069 | reverse complement strand
ATAACTGGAGGAGTAAAAGAGATTGAGGTATATAAAAAGCCACGAGTTGCAATTGTTCCAACTGGGGATGAAGTTATCGATATATTTAAAGAGGAGTTTAAGGAAAAATCAGTTATAGATTGCAACTCATATATATTTTCAGCTCAGATAAAAGAGTGGGGAGGAGTTCCAGAAATTAAAAATAGGTTGAAGGATGATCCGCTTGAAATGAAAAAAATATTGGATGAACTTTCAAAAGAGTACGATATAGTAGTTATAAATGCTGGTTCATCGGCAGGAA
>DIXX01000079.1:1727-7184 GCA_002428805.1 Cetobacterium sp. UBA6069 | reverse complement strand
TAAATGAAAAACCAGTTATCGGAATTCCAGGGTATCCTGTGTCAGCATATTTAGCAATGGATATATTTTTAAAACCTCTTTTAGAAAATATGACAAAACTTTCTTCTGAAACAAAGTGTATTGAAGGAAAGTTGGGAAAAAATATAAATTCATCTTTGAAGCATAAAGAGCTTGTGAGAGTAACTATACATAAGGGAGATAATGGGTATATAGTTATGCCTCTTTCTAGAGGAGCTGGAATTACCACAAGTTTATCAAAAGCTGATGGAATTTTAGAGATTCCAAGAGCTGTAGAAGGGATAGGGGCTGGAGAGATAGTTAAAGTAAGACTTTTAAAATCTATAAAAGAGATTGATGATAATCTTATATCGGTTGGAAGCCATGATATTGTGATGGATTTGATAGGGGATTCTATAAAACTTTGTTCAACACATGTTGGAAGTTTTGGAGGTATATTGGCTATAAAACAGGAGAATGCTCATATAGCTCCGATTCATATGTTAGATGAAGAGAGTGGAGTTTACAATGTTCCTTTTGTAAATAAATATTTTCCGAATGAAGATATGATACTTATAAAAGGTGTAGAAAGAGTTCAAGGAATCATGGTTCAAAAAGGAAATCCGTTAGGGATAAAAGAGATAAAAGATATTATTTCTAAAAAAGCTAGGTTTGTAAATAGACAAAGAGGATCAGGAACAAGAATACTTTTGGATTACTATTTGAAAAAAGAAGAGATGAACTCTGAAGAGATAATCGGATACGATTACGAGATGGCTACCCACTTAGATGTTGCTATGGCTATAAAAAACGGAACTGCTGATGTTGGGCTGGGAATAATGGAAGCTGCTAAAATAGCAGATTTAGATTTTATTTCAATCTCTAAAGAGGAGTACGATTTTTTAGTTAATCCTCGAATGAAAAATAGTGATAAAATAAAAGGGTTTATAGAATTTTTAAAGTCTGATTTTTTCAAGAGGAAAATATCTGAGTTAGATGGGTATAGTTTAAATAAACCTGGAAAGATAATAAGAATGGAAAAGTAAAAGCGTCAAAGGTTAACAGCCTTTGACGCTTTTTCTTAAAAATATAGATTTATGAATTCTTTGATCAATCTATTTTTGGATGTGCCAAGAAAGCACTATCAACTTTGTAGATATTCATATCTACATCATAAAGATTAGTTATAACCTCTTTTTTAAAACACTCTTCTTTTTCTCCGAAAAAAATCTGCTCACCATTTTTCAAGAAAAGAAATTTATTACAAAAGTTAGAAGCGAGATTTAAATCGTGAATTATAATTAGACAACGAATATTTCTGCTCTCAACAATATTTTTTATTATTTTTAAAATGTTTATAGCGTTTGCTATATCTAGACTGCTAGTGGGTTCGTCTAAAATTAAAACTTCGGAATTTTGAGCAACAGCTCGAGCTATATAGCAACGCTGTCTTTCACCTCCACTTAAAGAACTAATTTTTCGATCTTTAAACTGCTGAAGACTAAACTGATTTAAGAGTTCATCAACTATTTCAATATCTTTTTTACTTTCTTTATATCCCATATGTGGAATTCTTCCAAGCATAATCGTATCAAAAACAGTTAAGTTGTTTATTCCAGAATCTTGTGGTACATAGGAGATTAAGTTTTTTCTTTTATTTAACAGTAGTTTTTTAAGGTCCGTATCTTCTAATAAAATTTGACCGTCGCTCTTTAAAATACCTAAAATATTTTTTATAAGAGTTGTTTTACCACTTCCATTACTACCTAAAACTCCAAGAATTTCACCTTTCTTAACTTTGAAGTTTATATTTTTAAGAGAAAAGCTATTTTTATACTTGTATGATAAATTTTTTATCTCCATCTATTTTTCACCTCGTTTCATAATCAAATTTATAAGAATTGGAACACCGATATAACTTAAAATAATTCCGATTGGAATTATTATTGGTGAAAAAAGTGTTCGTCCTAAAATATCTGAAATAAGGATAAGAATTCCACCTATAATCATAGAGTGGGTCAATAGATATTTATGATTGTTGCCTATCAGACGTTTTGATATATATGGAGCAGCTAATCCAACAAAACCAATAATTCCACAAGTCGATATGATAACAGCAGTCAATATAAGGGATGCAAATCCGAGAATTAGTCTCTCTTTGGATGGGTTAACACCTAAACTTATGGAATAGTCATCGTCGCAGTTACAGATTAAATTTAATATCCAAGCTTTTCTTTGAGAAAGAAGTAGGGTTGGAATTAAAATTCCTAAAAGAATCCAAACATTAGACCACTCAACACCATTTAAACTTCCAAAAGTCCATTTTATGATAGCAGAAATTTTATCATCAGAAGTCATGTATTGAAGAGTTGATGTCAAAGCCGTGAAGAGATAATTCAATGCAATTCCAATAATAATCATAGTTAAAGAATCCATATCTTTTTTTAAAGCACAGATAAAAACTATAAAAGCGCACAATATAGTAGCTGAAAAAGCTCCAAACATAATAGTTGCAGGATTGTCGTTTAAAAATACGATTGCAACAGCAGCACCAAATGCAGCAGCAGAAGAAACACCAAGAGTGAAAGGGCTAGCCATTGGATTTCGAGTTATTCCTTGCATGATGCTTCCACAAAGAGCCAGTCCCATACCACAAAGTAAACCAAAAATAACTCTAGGTGCTCTTAATAGTAAGATGATATTTGATTCTTGTTTTGTCATATGAAAAATATTGATAGTGCTATTTCCTAATGATAAACCAAAGTAAATTAAAATAAATAAAGGTATAATAAGGAGGATGTATCTATTTTTCATTAAGACCTCTTGTTTGGAGAAGGGTAAAAGTGCCCTTCTATATTTTGGAATCCTTGGTACTCTTCTAACCACTCTTTAAATAATGCATCTGGGTCTAAATCAGAAAGAAATTCAGGATATATCCATTTTGCCATATAAACAGCTCCAATCATTTTTGAAGCTCCACCATGGCCAAATTGTGACATTAAGAAGATGTTATTATTTTTAACAGCTTCTATATTTTCCCAGCCTTTTCTATTTTTTATATCCTCAATAGTTTTTAATTGTTGATCTATTTTAGGTGCTTCATAAACACCAGTACCTTTTATAGCTGTAGCAGGACTTATGTTTTTTACGATTACACTGGGGTTTTTAAGAATAATAGATTCAGGATCAACTTGAGCTTCACTTGTTTTTCTATCGAGCTCACCGAATATATTTTTTCCACCAGAAGCTTCGACCATATTGTAGTAGTAGCTTCCAGGAAAAGCCGTGTAGTAATCTTTAGCGTCTTCCCAATAGACACTCTTTTTTTCTACATTTGTAAGTTTCTCTTCTATATGCTTTAATGGTTTTTCATAGAACTCTATGAATTTTTTAGCTTCATTTTCTTTTCCGAAAATTGTACCAATATTCTTTACTTGATTGTGGAAGTCGTTTGTATCATAACCTGAAATAACAATAACTTTGATGCCGAATGGTTCTAATTTTTTTTCGGCTTCTTTATATGATCCGTTTCCAGGAATAATAACCACTTCAGGTGAAAGAGAGATGATTTTTTCGTAGTTTAACTCTTTTTGATTTTTTCCAACGATATCTTCAACTTTGAAATTGCTCCAATAAACTCTGTCTTGGGCGGTATTCATATCGACAGCTATAACATTGTCAATAGCACCACAAGCTCTGATAAGCTCGTTGTTATAACGAGATATTACAACAGCTTTTTTAACAGGAGCAGATATTTGGACAGCTCTTCCAACATTGTCAGTGATTAGAATTTTTTGAGTTTCGTTTTCTTTAGAGAAAAGAGTTGTTGTAAAACATAGGTTTGTAGTTAAAACTAAAACCTTTAGAAATTTTGATTTGAATAACATGAAATCCTCCTAATTTAAATAAGTCTCCTGACTTAGTTTCACTCTACTCCTAACCCTTCCCGGATAAATTCCAGTGGTATATGTTAGTTTCGTCCACAATACAGTAGCTTTCGGCTGTGTGGGATTCTCACCCATCTTCCTCTATTAAGCCTTACGGCATTTAAAATCTATTATTGAGTATAATACGTATAGTATATTTTGTCAATTATTACAAGATGAGTATTTATTTTTTGAATAGAAAAAGTATTACTTATAATGAAAAAAGGAACTACGTATTAAAGTTTGTAGAAGTGATAGAAGTCTTTAGGATAAGTTGCTTATAAAAAATAATTAGGAGGAAAAAATGAAAAAGTTATTTATATTGGGAACAGTTTTATTTTCGACGTCAATATTTTCAGCAGGAAATATGGGTGGTATGATGCAAGGTGGAAAAATGGATAATAAGCCAATGATGCAAGGAATGCAGTGTCAATGTCCGATGATGGAAGCTGGTGGTAAAGGTATGATGACTTCAAAGATGATGACACCTGAAATGAAAAAAGATATGCAAATGCAAAAGATTGCAATTCAAGAAAAAGAACTTGAATTATCGAAAGCTCTTGCTCAAGATAAGATTGATTGGGCTAAGGTAGAGCAGTTAAATAGAGATATAGCTCATATAAGAGCAACAAACGAAACAAAGATGATGCAAATGCACTATGAGATGATGCAAAATCCAGGTCCGCTTTATGAGGAGAAGGTAAATTAGTTTATTTTAATAGTGTTAGATAGAGGGAAAAACTCCCTCTATTTTTATTTATTTCGGTAATCGGCATTTAAAGTAATGCTTTCTAAAACTTGAATATCTTTAATTTTACCATCTGAATCCTTTTCAATTCCTTTTTGATTCTAACATATCACAAATTAAGAAACAATGTAAACTACTTACTTTTTTTAACTATTCGAAATTATTTTTGACAGACTTGAAATATATGGCTATAATGAGGACAATATTTGAGTAATTTAGTAAAAAATTAAGATGCAAGAGAGGAGATATTATGGAAATAAAAAAAAAAGATCACTGTCCTGTTGAATTGACAGCGCTAATTTTAGGCAAAAAATGGATTCCTACTATACTTTTTAGATTAAGAGATGGAGAGATGAGGTTAGGGGAGTTACAAAGAGTTTTGGGATGTAGCAAAAAAATTCTTATTGAACAATTAAATCTTCTTATTTTACATAAAATTGTTGAGAATAGAAAGGTTTATAAAGAAAATAGTGTTGAATCGTATTACTATTTAACTGAGTGTGGAAGCGAACTTTTACCAATTTTAGTAGACATGAAAGCTTTCGGTTGTAAATTTGAAGAAAATATAAGTAGGGACTAAATTATAACTAGGTAACAAAATAGTGCCTAGTTGTTTTTAATTTTTTTTTATATTATCCTAAGAGCATAACAAATTTAAATCTTAGGTAACAGTTTGTGGATTATAAAAGGGGTGCTTGAAATGGAAATTCTTGAAAAAAAATTAGCTAAAAGAAGAGAATCAACAAAAGAGAGAGTTGCCGCAGAAACATTGACGAAGATGTTGAA
>DIXX01000079.1:0-1508 GCA_002428805.1 Cetobacterium sp. UBA6069 | reverse complement strand
GTTGAATTGGTAAAAATTTTAGACAATAAACCAAGCATAATAAGCTTTTATAGAGGAACATGGTGTCCTTATTGTAATTTAGAGCTTGCAGCGTATAATAAAATACTTCAAAATAAAAAAGGAGTAAATATGATTGCAATATCTCCAGAAAAACCAGATAGCTCAGTGGATACAGCGAACTTGAATTTTAAAGTATTTTCAGATATTAATAATGAACTTGCTAAAAAATTAGACTTAGCATTTGATATTACTGAGACAATAGAAGAGGTATATAAAGGATTTGGAATCGACTTAGAGGAATCACAAGGAAATAAGGATAGAGTATTGCCAATACCAGCGACATATATAGTTGACTCTTCTAGAAAGATTGTTTATGCATATATAGATGCCGATTATACAAAAAGAGCTGAACCTAAAGAAGTTATAGAAAAATATTTAGAGAATTTTAATTTGTAATTTAGGGGTGTTAAAAGGATTAAGATTTTAAAAGTTTTGAAAATATATTAAGCCCAAGAAAATTAAGCTTTTTAAAGACAAATTTTCTTGGGCTTTTTCTTTTTATATCTTCTTGAATAAAGTCTGGATTTTCTAATCATTTTAAAATCTTCATGAAGGAAAAAGAAAAGCAGCTCACGTCATTTTTGTGAGCTGCTATTTTTTATTTCCAAAAGAAAGATATTCTATATTTTGGAAATTGATTTTAGTCATTATAAATCATTTTTTTACTCATACCACCATCAATGATTATATTTGCTGCATTTATAAACTCATTTTCAATATCAGATAAAAATAAACATGCATTAAGAATATCCCGAGGAGTTCCAACTCTTCCTGATGGATGTTGTGAATGATCTGTTGCAGTCAAAGTATCATAATTTTCAACTTGTATCCATCCGGGGCTAATAGCATTAACAGTTATAGGTGTTTTGGTTAAAGAAACAGCAAGGGTGTTAGTTAAAGAGACTAAACCGCCTTTAGAAGCTCCGTAAGCTTCCCAATTAGATTCATTTTGATTCCATCTAGTAGAAGCAATATTTATTATTCTACCATAAGTTTCTCCTTTATTTATTTTTATAAACTCTTTACAACAGATAAAACTTCCACGCAAATTAACATTTATAACATCGTCGAACTCATCTATAGAGATATCTTCAATATTTTTATGAAAAGTTGAGATGGCAGCATTATTTATAAGGATATGAGCATTTCCATATTTTTCAGCAATTTTAGAGAATGAATTTTTAATATCAGTTTCTGATCTAAGATCAACTTGTATGAAGTCTATATCTGAAGATAGTTCATTATGTTTTTTTATATCCAAAACGACTACTTTATATCCTTTTTGACAAAATCCTTCTGAAAGATGGTAGCCAATACCACCAGCACCACCAGTAATAATACATATATTATTTTCATTTTTTATTTTCATTTTCTCACCTATTTTTTTATTTTTTTTATTCCAAAATATACTAAAGTTAACCCAACACTGAGATTTAATATAGATAAAA
>DIXX01000006.1 GCA_002428805.1 Cetobacterium sp. UBA6069 | reverse complement strand
AAAAAAAGTCATAGATTTTCACCTATGACTTTTTTTTATCTATTCAATTTATTTTCTTTACTTATTTCTGTTTTCTTTTGCTCTATGATTTTTTTCACTTAAATATTTAATTGCTACTCCAATTAACATAAACATAAATAATCCACCATAGTACAATTTAATTTTATCCATTTGCTCAAGAATCGGAAGTGTAAAATTGTATCCTGCAAATATAAATGCTATAAATGTCATAGAAGACACTGATATTCCTGCTAAAATTGATACTGTATTATTTTTTGAAATCTGGAATGGTGATTTAATCCCTTTTTTTCTAAAGAATACATAACTAATTCCAAGACAGAAATACGGCAAAATAAGTGCCATTGTTGTCATATCATAAACTCTATAATACAACTCTCCTGCTGCTTCTCCACCAAAAGTCGTTAAAGCTATAAAAGTAAAAGCTAAGACTGTTTGAAATATTAGAGCATTTATTAAAATTCCAGTTTTTTCTGATTTTTTAGTTAACCAATCTGGGAATGTTCCTTCTGGTGCTTCACTAAACACTCCTGCTGCTAATGATGTACTCCATAAAATTAAAGCTACAAGAGTTATAAGCGTATAAGCTAATCCCATTAACTTTACAAACCACATTCCTAAACCAATTTTATCTCCCATAAACTTAAATCCAGCTAAAACTGCATTTATTAATGATATTTTTGAGAAATCCTCTTGAGTTCCAAATGCTGAAACTGAAACTATTCCAATAACGTAAAGCGCTCCTATTAAAAGAGATGCAATTAAAAGTCCTCTTACAAAGTTTTTTTCGGGATTCTTAACTTGGTTTACATACGGACCTACAACCTCTCCTCCTCCAAATGCAAAAAGTATCCATGAGAATGATCCTAAGGCTTTTGCTAATTCTGTTTTAGAAGCTACATCTATCGTAAACATATCTACCGTTAAATTCGTTGCACTGTTTCCAGTTAAATGCAAATATACACCTGCTACTAAAAATATTAAAACTGTAAATAAAGATATATATCCTACTGGTTTTGACAGAGCTCCAATTGCCTTTTGATATTTAACTCCAATAACCAATGATATCACTAATGCTATAAGTGATAGTAATGCTGTCTCTGTATTAGACATATTAGCATCACCAAATATTCCAAAACTTAAATATGTAGGTACTCTTGTTGCTAGTGTTGGCAGATAAAATATATTTGCTATAAAATATGACCATATTGCAAAATATGCCATTTTTTTTCCTAATCCAATCTCTATCCACGAGTATATTCCACTTGTTCTATCTTTAGCATACGCTCCAAATTCTGCCATTATTAAGCACAGTGGTAAAAAGTAAAAAACGATTCCTATCACTAACATTGTGGCGGAAGACATTCCTACTTCTTTAAAATTGTTGGCAATATTACCAAATCCAAATACTCCTAAGAATATCATCATTACTAAAGATGATACAGATAGATATTTTTTTTCCATTCTCAACTCCTTATTTTTTACTATTTTCTTTTAAAAACAGCCTTTATATTAACATCTTTTACATCAAAAATCAACGATTTTATTTCACTAACTTTCTAAATTTAAAAGTGTAATTTTTCTCTCAAATATTGTATAATTAAATATGTACAAATAATTGTGAGGAGGAAATTTATGATAAAAGTTAATGCAATTGGTCAAACTTGTCCCATGCCCGTTATTATGACTAAAAACGCTTTAAAAAACATATCAGAAGGTATTATCGAAGTATCTGTTGATAACCAAATCTCTAAAGAAAATATTGAGAAATTCTCTAAAGAGATGGGCTACTCTTTTTCTTCTAGAAATGAAGGAGATATCTTTTTAATCATAATAGAAAAAAAATCTTTACCTTTAAATAAAGTAGTTGAAGTAGAAAATGATGATGTTGTTATTATTATAGCATCTGATAAAATGGGAGATGGTGATTCTGCTCTTGGTGAAACTCTTATGAAAGGATTTATCTACACACTTACAGAGATGGAAACTCTTCCAAAATCTATTCTTTTCTATAATAGAGGTGTATTTTTAACAGCTTCAAACGAATCTACTATGAAGGATTTAAAAACTTTAGAAGAAAGAGGAGTAGAGATTTTATCATGTGGCGCTTGTCTAAATTTCTATCATTTAGAAACATCTTTAGGAACTGGTTCAGTGACTAATATGTATAGCATTATTGATAAACAAATGAAAGCTAAAAAGGTGATTAGACCGTAATGAACATCGAAAAATTTTTAATTATTACTTTTGATTCAACTCATCTAGTTATGAAAATTGAAAAATTTTTACTAGATGCTGGAATATCTGTACAAATTATTCCACTTCCTGGCGAATTAAAATCTAGTTGTGGATTTTCTATTAAAGCTGAAATAGAAGATATAAATAAAATAATTTTACTTTTTAATGAAAATAATATTGAAGAAAGTATATATAATATCTATCTTTGTGAAAAAATTGGTTTTAAAAAGAATTTTTCCCCTTTTAATTTATAAATTTTTATGTTATAATTAGTTTATAAATTGGAAGCGGGTGAGCTACTGGTGTACTCAGCAGTCTTCAAAACTGTCTTGGCGAGTCAAATCGCTGGTAGGTTCGATTCCTACACGCTTCCGCCAATTTAAAAGATTCAGCCTCACTTTTGTGAGGCTTTTTTATTTCTTTCTAAAAGTAACAACCCTATCATATCTAAAGGTTTACAACAAAAAAAAGAAGATCCTGGGAAGATCTTCTTTTTTGTTTTGACTAATTTTTTGGTTGGCGTAAATAACAGCATTTACGCCAACATTCTATTACATAATGTTTTGTTTGTCAAACTTTTTATTTTAAATATTTTGTAAACCTTCAAGTTTGTTTAGAGTATTAAAGTGATGGCAAAGACTCAATATGTTAAAAAATGGTTGAAATATTAGTAAAATTATGGTATTATCTCTCATAAATAAACGTTCTTAAATTCACTAAATTTTTATTAAAAATTATTTTAAGTGCAGTTTAAGAGCAAAATTATTAAATTAATAAATACCTTTGATGAAAATCAAGGGAAATTAAAGAATTACTCATATATATCCGTAATACGGTCGGAAGTTTCTACGGCTAACCTTAAATTAGCCACTATGAGTGAATTAAATAGATTTCTTATCTAGTTATTTTAGATTATCTATTTTTCACTTGTAGAAGATGAAAAAAGATAATCTTTTTTTATTTTCTGCTATATAGTTTAATCCAACTATATATTGAGTAAAATTCAAAAAAAAGAATTTTAGGAGGATTATTACAATGAAAAAAAACAGATCACCTTATCACTTAGATGGAGTACCTGAGTTAAAAACAGCTCTACCTTTAGGACTACAACATATACTTGCTATGTTTGTTAGTAACATCACACCTATAATTATTGTTGCTGGAGTTCTTGGACTTTCATCTGAACAAAAAACACTGCTTATACAAGCTTCTATGTTTGTTGCTGGTTTAAACACTTTAATTCAAGCTTACACTCTTGGACCAATCGGAGCTAAATTACCTATCGTTGTTGGAACTAGTTTCGCTTTCGTTCCTGTTGCTATCTCTATCGGAACTAGATATGGATTTGAAGGAGTTCTTGGTGCTGCTCTAATCGGTGGATTATTTGAAGGTCTTTTAGGTTTAATTATCAAAAGAGTTAGAAAGTTCTTCCCACCTATAGTTACTGGTGTTGTAGTTCTTTCAATTGGATTATCTCTTTTACCAGTTGGAGTTAAAAGTTTTGCGGGTGGTGTAGGTGCTCCTGATTTTGGATCTTTAGAAAATTTATTAATTGGAACTATCGTTCTTATCACAGTTGTATTCTTTAAACAATTTACAAAAGGAATTTTAAGTACTGGATCTATTTTTATTGGAACTATTGTTGGATTTATCGTTGCTTTACTTCTTGGAAAAGTGAATTTACAACCACTTGTTCAAGCTGACTATTTAACAGTACCAAAACCTTTTATGTTTGGATTTGCATTCCATCTTGATGCAATATTAGCTATGATTTTAATGTTTATAGTTTCTGCTGTTGAAACTGTTGGAGATATGTCTGGAGTTACTATGGGTGGTGCTGGAAGAGAAACTACTGACAGAGAGTTATCTGGTGGAATTCTTGCCGATGGACTTGGAAGTGCTTTAGCTGCTATGTTCTCTGTTTTACCGACTACTTCTTTCAGTCAAAACACAGGTATCATTGCTATGACTGGTATTATGAGTAGATTCGTAGTTGCTACTGGAGCTATGTTCCTAGTTGTTGGAGCCTTCATTCCTAAAATTGGAGCTCTTTTCACTATAATACCTGCTAGTGTTATTGGTGGAAGTTTAGTTATGGTATTTGCTATGATTTCAATCAGCGGTATAAACTTAATCACAAAAGAACCATTAAAAAATAGAAATTCTGTTATCTTAGCTGTTTCTTTAGGACTTGGATATGGACTTGGTAATGTGCCTGAGGCCCTTGCTATTTTCCCTGAGAGTATCAAACTTATATTTGGAGGATCTGGAATTGTTGTTTCTGGTACAATCGCTGTTTTATTAAATATAATTTTACCTCTTGAAGCTGAAGAGACTGTAGAAAATACAGCTGAAGAAATTTCTGTTGTAAAAAAAGCGGTATAATAAATTAGATTAATTGGAGGTTTTAACTTGTTTTCTTTTTCAAAATTTTTCCTAGCATCTTCTGTTGAAGAAGCATATTCAGAACTTATAAAAAATAAAAAAAACATTATTCTAGGTGGAACTTCTTATTTAAGAATGGGAAATACTACTATGAATACTGCTATTGATCTATCAAACTTAAATTTAAACTATATTTTAGAAGATGAAGAGACTATATCTATAGGAGCTATGACAACTTTTAGAAACCTTGAAACTAATGCACTTTTAAAAGAGTATTTTGGAAATATCTTTAACTCAGCTTTAAAAGATATTATCGGAGTACAATTCAGAAGTAATGTTACAGTTGGTGCAACAGTTTTTAGTAAATATGGTTTTTCTGATTTGATTCCTGTTTTACTAGCTTTAAATTCTAAAGTTAAACTTTTTAATGGTGGTATTTTATCATTAGAAGATTTTCTAAACGAAAAAGAGATTAGAAGAGATATTTTGGTTGAAGTTATTATTCCTAAGAAAATATCTAAAACATCTTTCCAATGTGTAAGAAAAAGTAAAACAGATTATTCTGTTGTCAACTTAGCTATTTCTCACTCTGAGAACAAAACTACTATTGCTGTTGGTTCTAGACCTGGCAAGGCTATGTTAGCTCAAAAAACTATGGATATTTTAAACAATAGTGAAAATATTGAAAAAGACATTGTTAATGCTATTAAATATATTGGAGATGAAATTCCTTTAGATTCAAATATGAGAGGTTCTAAAACATATAGAGAACTTCTTTTAACAGCGTTACTTAAAAAAGGAATTCAGGAGGTTTTAAACTAATGTTATTAAGCACTACTATAAACGGTAGAAGAAAAGAGATTCTTATAAAAGATGACGACTACCTACTTGATGTTTTAAGAAAAGAGGGGTATCTAAGTGTTAAAAGAGGATGTGATACTGGAGCTTGCGGGCTTTGTACAGTTCTTTTAAATGGTTCTCCTATACTTTCTTGCAGTACTCTTGCTGCTAGAGTTCAGGGTAAACAGATCTCTACGATTGAACATTTCCCTGTAGAAGCTAAGAAATTTGCTTCTTTCATGACAGCTGAAGGTGCTGAACAATGTGGTTTTTGTTCTCCTGGATTTACTTTAACAGTACTTGCTATGACTAAAGAATTAACTAACCCAACTGATGATGAGATTATACACTATTTAAACGGTAATCTTTGTAGATGTAGTGGATATGTATCTCAACTTAGAGCAATTAGAAACTTCATGGAGGAGATGAATAATGAAAATTGTTAATACATCAGTTAGAAAAGTAGATGGAATGGGTGTCGTTACTGGAAATCCTGCTTATACAGAGGATTTAATTCTTAATAACAACGTTTTAACTATTAAACTACTTAGATCTCCTCATGCTTTTGCAAAAATTAAAGCTATTGATGCTTCAATAGCTTTAAAAGTTCCTGGTGTAG
>DIXX01000060.1:3356-4063 GCA_002428805.1 Cetobacterium sp. UBA6069 | reverse complement strand
TGTCCTTCGATTTTAAATGAGTTTCCACAGATAATAACAGTATCTCCAGGCTCTAAAAGGTATTCGTTGTTGTTTATATTTATGTGTTTAGTATTTTCTAAATTATAAAAAATATTGATAGCTTTATTTGATAAAATTTCACCGGAAATGTTGTTATCGGTGATGTGGAAAGTTAAAAGTTCAACATCCTCTTTAAAAATAAGATTAAAATCCTCACCGATTTCTTCAGTTTTACTAGTTGTTAAACTATCACCTGAAAAAAATATATGAGACATAGGTTTTAAAAAATATTGATTATTATCAATTTCTAATTTTATAGAACCTTTTAAAAGGATTAAAAGCCTTTTGTATGAGTTGAAAGTAGTGAATTTGTATACGCCTGGATTTATCGTAGCAGTTGAAACTCTAAAGTTAAAAGGGCTATTTAAATTTGAATCGTCAGGGAATATATATAGCTCTTTAGAAATTCCTCCGTCCCATACTGACTCTTTTGCATTTTCTTTTCTAATAATTTTATAATCCATAGTAATCTCCTCCGTATTTTGAAGTTAATCTCATTAATTTATATAGCCCATAAATTATGAATAATCAAGAGGTAAATTCCAAAAAATAAAAAAACTCTCTAAAAAAATAAGAGAGTTAAGCTGTTTCAACAAGAGTATCGGCATTTTTAAAAGTGTGTATAACACTATCTTTCATATCTGTAG
>DIXX01000060.1:0-3068 GCA_002428805.1 Cetobacterium sp. UBA6069 | reverse complement strand
AATAGTCAAACAAAAAAGAGATTTTTTTTAAAAAAAATGTTATAATTTTTAAGCAAAATAACTTTTAATAGAACAAGAGGTTGAGATGAAAAAGATATTATTACCAGTGTTAGTTATAATCTCTATTTTTACAATGGCGACTTATTCACCGAAGTTGAGTCAAGGTCTTAAAGGTAAGGCTAGATTTCCTCAAGAGTTTGTCCAAGGAGAGGTTGTAAAAGTCGTAAGAGAGGATTTGATGAAGGATCCTGTTGTGGCAGGAAAGTTTAGAGGGAGTCAAACTTTAGAGGTTAGAATTCTTGAAGGAAAGTATAAAAATGAGGAGTTCATAGTCTATAACTCTTTAGGTGCTCTACACAATGTTTATGCAGATATAGGCTTGAAGGCTGTATTTACAGTGAAAGAAGAGGGTGCTAAGCCCACAGTATGGCTTTATAATTTGAAAAGAGATAGGTCGATATACCTTTTAGGAGCTATTTTTATAGGAGCTGTAGTTTTACTAGGAAAGATGAAGGGAGTAAAATCACTTTTAGCTTTAGCATTTACAGGTTCGGTTATAATCTATGTGTTGTTACCACTTCTATTTAAAGGTGTAGATCCAATTTCGACATCAATATTATTATCTTCAATAATAATTGTTATAAGTTTTTTATTGATAGGGGGCTATGATAGAAAAACATATTCTGCTATAATAGGAACAATATGTGGAATAACAATAGCTGGACTTATATCTTTTAGCTTTGGAAAGATTATGAAGTTGAGCGGTTTAAATTTGTCAGAGGGACAGCAACTTTTATATATAACAAGAGATTTTAGATTGCAGATAGAAGGTTTGCTATTTGTATCAATTTTAATTGCATCTTTAGGTGCAGTTATGGATGTGGCGATGTCAATCTCGTCTGCAGTGAATGAGATTTATCAACATAAAAATAATTTAACAGGAAAAGAGCTGTTTAAATCAGCTATGGAGATTGGTAAAGATATTGTTGGAACAATGATTAACACTTTGATTTTGGCTTTTGCAGGTGGTTCGTTGCCACTGATGATGATGATATGGGGATATGGAATGGTGTATCAGCAGTTTATTAATATACCGGCTATAGCTATCGAAATTGTCAATGCATTAGCAGGAAGTATAGGTATAATAGCAACTGTACCGGTAACGGCAGTTGTATCAATATTATTAATAAAAAGAAAAGGGGAGGAATATTAGTGAAAAGTACTAAGTTCTTTGTTTTAGGAGCACTTTTATCGTTAGCTTTAGTTGGCTGCGGGAAAAAAGAAGAAGCACCTAAAACAGCAACAAACACAGAGGTTAAGGAGTATTCAGAAAATAAACTTAACCTAGAAAAGAAAGTTATAACAAAAGGAGAGGCTGGGGCAGAAGAGGTAACTCTATCGTTTGCAGCAACTTCAGACGTTCATGGAAGAATCTATCCATATGAGTATGGAATCGATTCTGAGGACAAAAGTGCAGGATTTGCTAAAACTTATACAATAGTAAAAGCTTTAAGAGAGCAAAATCCAAACTTAATATTAATGGATATCGGGGATACTGTTCAAGATAACAGTGCTGAGTTATTTAACAACTTAGAAACTCATCCAATGGTAGAAGCTATGAACACTATGAATTATGATGCTTGGATTTTAGGAAACCATGAATTTAACTTTGAAAAGGATTTCTTATTAAGAAATGTTAAAAACTTTAAAGGATCTGTAATCTCTGTAAATATAGAGAATGAAGATGATGGTTCAAAGTTTGTATTACCTTATCAAATATATGAGATTGAAGGGGTAAAGGTTGCTTTAATGGGAGGAATACCACCTCACGTTCCTATGTGGGAAGCATCAGCACCAGAGCACTTCAAAGGACTTACATTTGAAGACCCTATGACAGCTGTAAAGGAAACTTTAGATGAATTAGAAGGGAAATATGATGTACTTGTAGGAGCGTTCCATTTAGGAAGAAAAGATGAGTACGGAAAAACTGGAGTATTTGATTTAGCAGAAGCTTATCCACAATTTGATTTAATATTTGCAGGTCACGAACATGCTAGATATATAACAGATGTAAATGGAACGACAGTTCTTGAGCCTGGAGCTTATGGATGGGGAGTTTCAAACGGAGAGATCAAAGTTGCTAAAAAAGATGGAAAATGGCAAGTTCAAAATGTAGTTGCTAAAAATATAGAGACTAAAGATGTTGATGCAGATGCAGCAATGTTAGATCAATTTAAAAATGTTCATGATGAATCAAGAGCAGATGCAAACAAAATTGTAGGAAAGGTAAACGCTAAATTTATCGAGAAAACAGACTATATAACAGGTGAAGATAAAATTACTACTATGCCAACATCTCAAATAGAGGATAATGCTATTATTGAGTTAATCAATGAGGTTCAAAACCACTATGCAAAATCAGATGTATCAGCAGCAGCAGTATTTAACTTTGATTCAAACTTAAATGCAGGAGATTTCAAAAAGAAAGACGTTGCGTTTATCTACAAATATACGAACACACTTATGGGTGTAAATATGACTGGAGCTAACTTATTAAAGTATATGGAATGGTCAATGAATTATTACAACCAAACAGAACCTGGAGATGTAACTATATCGTTCAATCCAAAAGTTAGAGGATACAACTATGATATGTTTGATGGAGTAAACTATAAAGTTGATATTTCAAAACCAACTGGAGAGAGAATTGTTGACGCTACAATAAAAGGTGAGGCAATCGATCCTGCTAAAGTATATAAGGTAGCTGTAAATAACTATAGATTTGGAACTCTTTTAAACTTAGGACTTGTAACAACTGAGGACAAGTACTACGATTCTTATGAAGAGTTACAAGATGGTGGAAGAATTAGAGATCTAATTGTTAGATATGTACAAGAGAATTTAAAAGGTGAATTAAATCCAAAGGTTGATAACAACTGGTCAATCATAGGATTTGATGAGAATGTTCCTGGAAGAGCAGAGATAATTGAAAGAATCAGAAATGGAGAAATAAAAATTCCTATGTCTGAGGACGGAAGAACTCTTAATGTTCAATCAGTAAACATTAA
>DIXX01000069.1:27731-31275 GCA_002428805.1 Cetobacterium sp. UBA6069 | reverse complement strand
AAAATTTTTTTATTTATTTATTTTTAAATTCATAATTTTTTTTTCCCTTTTTAACCCATAAAATTGTTTTTGCTATTTCTAGCGTTTTGTTGTTTTCACAACTTCTGACTATTTTCTCTATTCGGTTGTTAATGTCCTTCTCTATAATTCTTGCCGGCGGTGTTTCCCGCTGACAAAAATTATAGTACCATAAATTTTAAACTCCGTCAATAACTTTTTTTATTTTTTTAAAATTTGTTTTTCTTTTATATCTAACTCCTCAGTATATACAAGGTTTTCATCTATTAATTTCTTTAAAACATCAAAATAAAAAACTTCACCTAAACTATATTTTAATGTTTCACCATACGCCATTATTAAAGGAACATATTCCTCTTCTAAAAACCCTTCTGGATTTTTTCTTCTAAATGAAGAGCTCATTGATAACTCTTTATTTATACAAGGAGTATCATAATAATCTTCTATTGTAAATCCTGTCGTAAAATCATCTGGGACAGTTATATATAACAAACTATTATCCTCTTCTGAAATTATATCTATTGGCCACAAACTACAAACTAATGGTTTTTTCTCTACAATCTCCTTTGCTCCCAATTTTTTTTCTAAACATATAGAATGTAAAGAACACAATACTGATTCATTATTAGGTTTGAAGGAACAACTGCAAAGTGATATCTCATTTTCAATTACCTCATTTGGAGCAAGACAATCATCTTTTTTTATACTTTCTATTATATCCTCAATAGAAAATCCACTCTCTAATAAAATATCTATATTTTTAGTTTTTTGATTATACTCTTCAAGATTATCTAAAATAAAGTTTCTAGTTTCCTCTTCATAAATAGTAGGATTATCAGCACAACATGGATCTTGACATTTAAAACAATCAAAATTAGCTAAATTTGAAAAAGAACTATAATCAACAACAGCCCTATATTCTTTTCCTCTCATAGTAACCACAGTGTATAAAACATCCACTCTTTTAAAATGCTCTCTTAAAATTTCTTCTCGCTCTTCGCTAACTTTGTATACTTCCTCACCTTTTGGATGATTCAAAAATAAAAAATAATTCATAACCTCTCCTCAAATCATTTAAATATATTAATTTCTATTCTAACATAATTTACGTTTTTTTTACAATTTTTATATTTAATCAATTCAACATCCATTTATGTGTTGTTTTTCTCTTTTAGTTATAGTAATATATTATTATCGTATAGATACAGGAGGTACAATTTTGAACAAAAAAATAGGACTACAACCCGGAACTCTTTTATACACTGGTGATCGACATGTCACAACTGAGATTCCAATAACTCACTACACATATAATAATGAGTCTTTTAAAAAAAATAGTTTTATTTTCAAAGATGATCTTTTAATCGAACTTCATCCTTCACACATTAACTGGTTAAACATTGGTGGAATTCACAATATAGACCTTATTAAAAAAGTTGGAGAGGATTTTAATATCGACTCTATGATTTTAGAAGATTTACTTAACAACTCTCAAAGACCGAAATTAGAAGTTCGAGATGACTATATTTTTGTTACGTTAAAAATGATTTCACACTCAAGTAAAAAACATAAATACGAATATGAACAAGTTTCTTTTATACTTTTTTCAAATCTTTTAATCACCTTCCAAGAAAACCCTTTTGATGTTTTTGATAATATAAGAGGTAGAATCGAAAAAGGCAGTGGGAGATTAAGAAGTAAAAAAGAAGGTTATTTAACATACTCTTTAATAGACAGAATCGTCGATAACTATTTTGTCATCATTGAAGATTTAGAAGAAAGAATTGATGACTTAGAAAATAGAGTTACCACAGATCCGAAGAAAAAAGATTTTGATGAAATTTTAGAACTAAAAAAAGAACTTTTAAAATTCAGAAGATCTTTAGCACCTTTAAAAGAGGTTTCTGCTAAATTTAAAGATTCAGATATCCAAGAGTATCTAGGTGAAGATATTGATATCTACTTAAGAGATTTACAAGATCACATTATAATTGCAAACGAATCTAACGATGCTCTTTTCAATAGAGGAAACGAGTTGTTACAACTTTATCACTCTACAATAAGTACTGGAATGAACGAGATTATGAAAGTTTTAACTATGATTTCAACAATTTTTATCCCGCTAGGTTTCTTAGCTGGACTTTATGGTATGAATTTCGAATATATCCCTGAATTAAATTGGAAGTATGGGTACTTCACTCTTCTAACTATTATGGGTCTTATAATTTTAGGAACTGCCTTTTTCTTCAAAAAGAAAAAATGGTGGTAAAAAATTAATTTATAATATTTTATTTTAAGGAGGTTTTTCCAAATGGAACAAACATTAGCAACTTTCATTAATGAATTTACAGCTGCTTTAGCTAAATCAGCTCCTATTTTCATTAAAAAAGTAATCTTTTTAGCCATCTTATGGACTACTTACAAACCCGTTAAAGGCTTCTTAATGAAAGCTTTCAACAAATTTTTATCTCTAAAAAAATTAGATGAACTTCTAATTCACTTTTTAGAATCATTCTTAAACATTATTATCATTATTTTCTACGCTTTAAATGTTATTCAAATACTTGGTATTGAGATGACATCTATATTAGCTCTTCTTGGATCTATCGGTATCGGTATCGGACTTGCCCTTAAAGGAAGTCTATCTGACCTTGCTGGTGGAATGCAAATACTTGCTTCTAGATACTTCACTAAAGGAGATTATATAGTAACTTGTGGTGTCGAAGGAATCGTTCAAAGAATAACTTTCTTATATACTATACTACATACTATTGATAATAAATTTGTAGTTATCCCAAATGGTAAGCTTTCAGCTGAAGTTATTATAAACGCTGGTGCAAATAGCGAAAGAAGAGTTGATTCTGTGTTCTCTGTTTCTTATGATACATCTATCGATAAAGTTAAAGAGATACTTACTCAAATAGCTAAAGAGCACAAACTTATTCTTCAAGATAAGGATATCTTCGTTAGACTTAGCAAACACAACTCAAGCTCTCTTGATTTCACTATGAGAGTTTGGTCAAAGAAAGAACATTACTGGGATGTTTTCTTCGATTTACAAGAACTTGTTAAAAAGAAGTTCGACGAAGAAGGAATCGAAATTCCATATAACAAACTTGATGTTTATCAAAAATAAGAAAAAGAGGCTTTCGCCTCTTTTTTATTATCTATTTTTTAATAAACTTTTTCCTGGAATTCCAGGTTTTGTCATTTCAAACGGATTTAAAATTATATCCAGCTCTTCTCTTGTCAATAATTTTCTCTCTAATATTAAATCAATTACAGAAACTCCTGTTTTTATAGATGTTTTAGCTATATCTGCTGCATTTTTATATCCTATATGTGGATTTAATGCTGTTATTGTTCCAACACTCATATCTACTAGCTGTTGACATCTCTCTTTATTCGCAGTTATACCCACTAAGCAATTATCAATTAAAGTATTCACTCCATTTTTTAATATTTCAATAGATTGGAAAAGATTAAAGAACAACACTGGTTCAAATACATTTAACTCTAGTTGCCC
>DIXX01000069.1:25262-27435 GCA_002428805.1 Cetobacterium sp. UBA6069 | reverse complement strand
CCAGTTTTTGGACCAGAAGCCATCAATCTTAAATCATTACACATCTTTGACAGATTTACTGCTGTAACTTTTAATGCTGAAGACAACCATACAAAGCTATCTAAATTTCTTGTTCCATCCACCAAATCATCAGCTTGAACAAAATCTATATCTGTAACCTCTGATAAAATTCTAACAACATCCTCTACATATTTTGTATCTGCATTTATTCCAGTCCCTACAGCCGTCGCTCCCATATTAACTGTTTTCAAATCCTCTAAAGCGATTTTTATTCTTTTTACATCTCTTGCTATTGGCTTTGCATAAGCCTTAAACTCTTGCCCTAATCTTATTGGCACAGCATCTTGCAAATGTGTTCTACCCATTTTTATAACATCATCAAATTCAACACTTTTTTTTAATAATATTGAATTTAGTTTTTCTAAACTTTTAATTAACTCTTCAGACATCATTTGCAAAGCTAATTTTCCTGCTGTTGGAATTACATCATTCGTTGATTGTCCATAATTAACATGGTCATTCGGATGAACTTTATCATACTTTCCTAGCTTTCCTCCCAACAACTCTCCTGCTCTATTTGCAATAACTTCGTTGATATTCATATTCATCGATGTTCCTGCTCCACCTTGTATCACATCAGTTATAAATTGATCCATAAACTCCCCAGCTATAATCTCTTCTGACGCTTTTACTATAGCATCTACAACATCTTTTTCTAAAACTTCTGCTTCTAAGTTCGCTATTGCCGAAGCTTTTTTTACATACGCTAACGCTTTTATAAAATCATTTCCTAATCTATACCCCGTAATATAAAAATTATTTTTCCCTCTTAATGATTGAACCCCATAATAAGCATCTGCTGGAACCTGTAATGTTCCTATCGAATCACTCTCTAATCTAAATTTTTCCAAAACTATTCACCCTCCTTTTATTTTCCCCAGAACTTTAAAACAAAATTTTCATTTTAATCTTTTTTGAAAATAAACATTTCGTTCTTTAATCGTTCATTCGCGTCTTCTTGTTTTAAAGTATACTGTTTTTTTTATAAAAGTCAAGTGTTTTATAATTTGCTTTTTTATTTCAATAAAATAAATGTATCTTCTTTTGATACTTCTTCTTTCAATTCAAA
This sequence comes from Cetobacterium sp. UBA6069, assembly GCA_002428805.1. Lineage (GTDB taxonomy): Bacteria > Fusobacteriota > Fusobacteriia > Fusobacteriales > Fusobacteriaceae > Cetobacterium_A. Next base: position 26,306 of record DIXX01000069.1, on the reverse strand, counting down.
ATATTCTGGATTTTCAGCTTCTAATTTTTTCAACTTCAATAAAGTTCTTCCCAAGTGATGTTCTAGCATCCCTCTTAATTTATCTATATCTCTTTTCTCTAAAGCAGCTAAAATTTCCTCGTGCTCTTCTACAACAGAGATATCACTCGTTTTATTTTTGGCATTTAATACTCTTACTCTTTGGTAGTGACCTGTACCATTCGATGCCAATTCCCACAATCCAGGTATCTCAGCTTTTTCAAATATCATCTTATGGAAATCATTATCCATTTTGTGGAACTCTAAATAATTACGATTCCCTTCACAATAAACCCTTTGCATTTTTATATTTGTTCTTAAATCTTCTATAAATTCATCATCTAATTTTTCTATTACTCTTTCAAACGCTGCAGTTTCAAGAGCTACTCTAAGCACTTTTGCTTCTAAAACTTTTTGAGCACTAATTTTAGTTACAAACGTTCCCTTTTGCGGAATACTTTCTATTAACTGATCGTGCTTTAATAATATCAAAGCTTCTCTTATAGGAGTTCTACTCATTCCTAATTTTTCTCCTATAACCTTTTCACTCAATTCACTTCCTGGTTTTAGGTTTAGTTCAAATATATTTCTTTTTAAAATTTTATACGCATAAGATGAGTTGCTATTTTCTCTTGACATACTTTTCCTCCTTGTTAATATTTTCACATTTTTTGAAAATTAATATATATCTATAATAAAATATACTAGTTACTTTGTCAAACTTAATATTTTTTTCAAAAAAAATAGGGTGATATACACCCTATTTTAAAACTTAATATTTTATTATAACTGGAATCCGTACGGTAACAACTCTTCCATAGTCATTATTTTATAATCTCTTTTTAAGTTCCCAAGAATAATTATCGTATCATCACTCGCAAACTCTTTTATAACTTGTCTGCATGCTCCGCAAGGACTCACCGGTCCAGTCGTATCTGCTACAACAGCAATCAACTTTATTTTTCTCATACCTTTGCTTGCCGCTGCAAAAATAGCACTTCTTTCTGCGCAATTAGATAGTCCATA
>DIXX01000069.1:0-24931 GCA_002428805.1 Cetobacterium sp. UBA6069 | reverse complement strand
TTACTCCTAAATACTTTCTAAAGCGATTTCTATCATATCTTTTAATGTCGTCTGTCTTTCTTGAGATGTTGTTTCCTCTCCTGTAACTAACGAATCTGAAATCGTTAAAATCGTTAATGCTTTAGCATTATATTTTGCTGCGATTGTGTAAAGTGCTGCTGTTTCCATCTCAACACATAAAACACCGAATTCTGCCCATTTTTTATATGATTCAAAATTATCTCCATAGAACTCATCTGCAGTTAAAACATTTCCACCTTTAACAGGTATACCTTTTTTTGCTGCTGCTGCTGCTGCATTCATAAATAATCCAAAATCTGCTGTTGGTGCATAATCTGCTCCACCAAATCTAAGTCTGTTCATTCCAGATGTTGTTGAAGATGACATAGCTAAAATTACATCTCTAACTTTTACATCCTCTCTATAAGATCCAGCTGTTCCAACTCTAATAAGATTTTTAACTCCATACTCTCTAATCAATTCATTTACATATATTGAAATTGATGGAACTCCCATCCCTGTTCCTTGCACCGATATTTTTTTACCTTTATAAGTTCCTGTATACCCATACATTCCTCTTACTTCATTATAACAAACTACATCTTCTAAAAAAGTTTCAGCTATCCATTTTGCTCTAAGCGGATCTCCTGGTAACAATACTGTTTCTGCTATTTCTCCTTTTTTTGCTCCTATATGTACGCTCATAATTTCCTCCTAATATATTTTATATTACTCTTTATTTTGATATGCTCTCAGCAAAACTTCCTTTTAAATCAGTTCTACCTAATAAAAAATCCTCTACTGTTGCTGCTATCGTTGAAAACCCTTCAAGAATTTTTAAATCTACACCTTGCTTCATATTTTTTCCATAAGCTATCACAGGAATATACTCTCTAGTATGATCGCTTCCTTTATAAGTTGGATCACATCCGTGGTCAGCCGTTAAAATTAAAAGTTCATTCTCTTTTAAATTTTCTATAATTTCAGGAAGATAGTTATCGAACTCTTCTAACGCTAATTTATACCCCTTAGGGTCTCTTCTATGACCAAACTTCATATCAAAATCTACAAGATTTGTAAAAATTAATCCTTTACTATCTTTTTTCATTTCATCTATCGTTTTTAATATTCCGTCAAGATTATCTTTATTCGTACCTCTACTTCTAGTTAGTCCTACACCAGCAAATATATCACTAGTTTTTCCTATCCCAATAACCTCTAATCCATTATTTTTTACTCTATCTAGCATACTCTCTTTTGGCGGCTCTACAGAATAATCATGTCTATTTGATGTTCTTGAAAACTCTCCAGCTTTTTTCCCTACAAATGGTCTTGCTATTACTCTTGCTACTGGTGATAATTCACTACAAATTTCTAAAGCTTTTTTACATGCATCATAAAGTTCTTCTAAAGATATTAACTCTTCATTTGCAGCTATTTGAAGTACTGGATCAGCTGATGTATAAACGATCCAAGCTCCTGAAGCTAACTGTTCCTCTCCGTAAACATCTAACACTTCTGTTCCTGAATATGGAAGATTACACAAAACTTTTCTTCCAGTAGCTTTTTCTAAAGCTTCTATTGTCTCTTTTGGGAATCCGTTTGCATACGTAGGAAACGCTTTTTCTTGAACTATACCAGCAATCTCCCAGTGCCCTGTCGTTGTATCCTTTCCCTTTGATAGCTCTAACGCTTTTCCAAAAGCTCCTGTCGGATTTTCTATAGAATCTACACCTAAAATTTCAGCTATATTTCCTAATCCTAATTTTTCCATATTCGGAAGATTTAATCCACCTGTTGTAAGTGCAATATTACCTAATGTATTTGTTCCTTCATCTCCAAACTCTTTCGCATCCGGTAGTGCACCTATTCCTGCACTATCTAAAACAATCAGTGTAACTCTATCCAATTTTTCCATATGAACTCACTCCTTTTCTATAAGGTAACAAAAGGCTGATCAAATTGATCAGCCCCCTTTTATTATTTATCACTAACTTTAATCTCTCCAGCCATTAACTTAGCCTTAATCTCTTCAAACTTTTGAAGTTTTTCAGCACCGATAATCTCTTTTGTAAATTCAAACTCAGTTACTCCAACTCCGTTTTCTTTTGCTCCGTAAACAGATAATCCTGATACAAACTCCTTATTTGTTAAAGCTTTAACTGTATCATAAACTCCAACATCAACATTTTTTAACATAGATGTTAAAACTGTTCCAGGTGCTACACCATCTTGATTTGAGTCAACTCCAATAGCAAAAACTCCCTTTTCTTTTGCTGCAGCGATAACTCCCATTCCTGTTCCACCAGCTGCATGATATATTACATCTGCACCTTGGTTTATTTCAGAAATAGCATTTTCTTTTCCTCTAACCGGATCGTTAAATGGATTTGGTCCTGTTGTGTAAACAGAGAAGAACTTAACTCCAGGGTTTACATACTCCGCACCTTGCTTAAATCCAACTTCGAATTTTTTGATTAAAGGATTTTCCATTCCTCCAACAAATCCAACTGCATTATTTTTTGTCATTAATCCAGCTATAACTCCAACTAAGAAAGATCCCTCTTCCTCTTTGAAAACTAAAGATTTAACGTTTGGTAAATCAACAACATCATCAATCATTAAGAACTTTACATCTTGATAATCTGCAGCTACAGTTCTAGCTGATTCTGTCATTTGGAATCCAGTAGCTATTATTAAATCATATCCAGCTTCTGCATACTCTCTTAAAAACTCTTCATCCTCAGCAGGTGAAGCTGGCTCTACATATTTAAATTCAATCCCTAAATCTTTTTGTGCTTGCTCTAATCCTCTGTAAGCAGCATCGTTAAACGACTTGTCTCCTAAACCACCTGTAGAAAGAACTATTCCCACTCTAAGCGGCTTTGCTGCAAATAATCCAATTGCTAACATCATTGACATAACAAAAGTAACTATTTTTCTCATTAATACCCTCCTAAATAACTTTATACTAGGTAGATTTTAACATATTCTTAACCTATTTCAAAGAAATTTTTACTATTATTTCATCATTTTTCCGAGAGTGTATAGCAATTCATCGATTACTTTGTTCTCATCATTATTTTTTATACCTGATACAACACATTTCTTCAAATGGTCTTCTAAGATAAGTTTAGCTATTCCATTTAAGGCCGCTTTAGCTGAAGCTATTTGATTAAGAACATCATCACAATAATCATCCTCTTCAATCATTCTTTTTATCCCTCTTATTTGTCCCTCTATTCTATTAGCTCGAGCTATCATTTTCTTCTTATCTCCACATAATTTGTTCGGACAATTCTCTACCATTAAACTCCTCCTACATATGCCTTCTATAGGGGTATACCCTATAACAAGGATATTAACATATAAATAAAAAAAAATCTACTTTTTTCAAGTAGATTTTTATTTTTCAAGCTCTACAGTAACCTTCAGTCTTTTCAGTCCTGTTTGAATAGCTTTTATTTTAAATTTGCTGATACCTTTAATCTCTAGCAACTCCTCTGTTGAAGCCTCTTGAACTTTAGAAAGATTTCCATAGTTATTTACAATTTTATCTATATCTCTCTTTGTCAATTTTGTAATTTTATCTAAAATTCTGTATCCTTTTGGTGTAACTCTATTTCCTAAGGCTGAATATGTTTTACCGTAATCCAAAACTGCCGATAACTTCTCAAGCTCTTTTAACTCATCATCAGTAAGTTTAGATAATCTATCTGTTATCTCCTCTAAGTTAAATTCTGCATTTGAATAATTCCAGTAATCCCTTAAGAAGTCCTCTTTTTCACTTTCTATATCTTGGATTAAATCATTTAGGTGTAACTTAACAAGTCTTCCATCTACTCCTAACTCTGTCATATAGTTGTTCATCTCATGGAATATTCTTGTAACCTTCTCAAATCTTTGAAGAACAACAGTCACTTCATAAAGAGTTACTAAATCATCTAATTCAAGAATCGTTAAATTCCCTAAAGCCTTATCCAAAACAAATCTATAACGCTCTAATGTGTTTAATCCTTGAGAAGCTTCTCCCATAAGATCAGTTGTACCTCTAAGTCTGTGCTTCATCTCACCCTTATAAATAGTCACCACTTTTTTTCTTTCTGAAACAGCGATAACCAATTTATCTGTTTGTTTCGCTACTCTTTGAGCTGTTCTATGTCTTGTTCCACTCTCATTTGTTGAAAATCTCATACTCGGCTGTAAGTGAACATTAGCCGAATGTATCCTTGTGATATCAGAGTCTAATATTATCGCTCCATCCATTTTACATAATTCAAATAATTTTTCGGGTGTATATTCACAATTGATTTCAAACCCACCATCCATTATCTTTTGAACCTCAGGATCTAAGCCAACAACTATAAGCGCTCCCATTTCACCATCTAAAACATTGTATATCCCCTCTCTTAACTTTGTCCCTGGAGCCAAAAGAGAAAGAATCTCTAAGAATTCTGGGTTATTCATCTCTACTCATCCTCTCTAAAAATTCTTCTAAATTTTTTAAATATATTATTTTTAATTTATAGCTATTTTTTTCAATCTCTTTTCTATTAGCTTCAGGCACATACACACCTTTAAATCCTAACTTTTCTAACTCTCTCAATCTTTTATCAATAAAGAATGCTTTTCTAATCTCTCCTCTTAAACCCAACTCTCCTATTGCTGCTATTTTTTGACTTATTGCAACATTTCTATAAAGTGAGACTATTGAAATTAAAGCTCCTAAATCCGCTGCTGGATCATTTATTGAAAGACCACCTGGAATATTTATAAAAAGATCTTTCATTCCTAGATTTAAGCCCATTCTTTTTTCAGCTATTGCAGTTAAAATTTGCATTCTATTTCTATCAAATCCTTGAACAATTCTTTTAGGTATTCCTATTGTGCAATCTGTTAATAAAGTTTGTATCTCTAATAGGAATACTTTTGTTCCTTCTAAAACTGGAACTACCATACTTCCTATATTTTTTTCATCTCTTTCGCTCAAGAAAAATTCTGATGAATTTTTCACTTCATGTATTCCAGTATCTTCCATACTAAAAACCGCTAATTCATTTGTTGATCCAAATCTATTTTTTAAACTTCTTAAGATTCTATAGAATAATCCTTCTTCACCTTCAAAATGAAAAACCGCATCAACCATGTGCTCTAATAACTTTGGTCCAGCTACTTTCCCATCTTTTGTTATATGACCAACTATAAAAAATGAAACTTCATTCTTTTTAGCAAGTTCTACTATCTTTAAAGTACACTCTCTTATCTGTGTCGGTGTTCCCGGGATAGAGTCCACCTCTGAATTATACAGTGTTTGTATAGAATCAACAATAACTATTTTAGGTTTTTTTGTAATAACATATTCATATATACTTTGAATATCAGTTTCTGACATCAAATATAAATTTTCAGAATAGATTCCTAATCTCTCTCCTCTTGACTTTATCTGAGCAGGAGACTCCTCTCCAGAGACATATAAAACATCTCCATACTCTGTATACTCTTTAGCTGTTTGAAGTAAAAGTGTCGATTTTCCAATTCCTGGATTTCCAGTAATTAAAACAACCTCTCCCTTTACAAGACCTCCACCTAATATTCTATCAAATTCAGATATTTTAGTTTTATATCTAAAGTTTTTTTCTATTTGAACGCTGGCAAAGGAAACAACTTTATTTTGAAGATTTTGAAGTGAACTTGCTGAGGATTTTATGCTTTTAGCTGCAACTGGAGATACCTCTATCTCTTCATCAAAAGTTCCCCACTCTCCACAACCATCACATTTACCCATCCATTTTATGGTTTTGTATCCACATTCACTACAAACATAAAAACTTTTTGCCTTTGCCATAACAGACTACTCCTTAACCCTTTTTTTTATCCTTTCAATCACATACTCATCTAAGTAATTATCTAACTTTCCATCATATAAAGCCAGTTCTCTAACTATAGATGAACTAACGTATAAGTATTCTTTAGAAGCCGGTATAAAAATCGTCTCTATATCTCCATCTGATATATCATAATTTCCATAAGCAAGAGATAATTCATATTCGTAGTCAGTTACAGCTCTAAGTCCTCTAATTATATAGTTGCATCCTATACTTTTCATATAGTTTGCCAATAGCCCACTATGATCTACAACTTCTATATTATCTATGCCTTTTAATACCTCACAGACCATATTTTTACGTTCCTCTAAAGTAAACATAGTTTTTTTAGAACTATTATTCAGCACTGCTACAATTAATTTATCACACATCTTACTTGCTCTTTTTATTATCTCTGAATGCCCTTTTGTTATCGGATCAAACGTCCCTGAATATAAAGCCAACTTCATTTCTACACCTAACTTTCTAATATTATCTCATAATCTTTTAAATAATCTCTATTTCTAGAGCTTATTTCTATACTCTTTCCTGATTTTTCTAAAAGAGATTTTATAAAATCTAAATATATCTCTTCTATTTTTTCTTTTACACTCTCTTTAGTTAAAATTTTAACTTTTTTTATATCTTTTTCATTTACGATATCTTTAAGCTCTTTTATTATACTTTCAACGATTGCTCTACTACCTTTTATTTTACCAGTTCCTTTACAAACCGGACACTCATCTTGGAAGTAGTAAGATAATGGCTTTCCTAATCTTTTTCTAGTCATCTCTACTAGACCTAAATCTGTAAAATGAATTATATTTGTTTTAACCCTATCTTTAGTCAAATTTTCTTCTAATACTTTTAAAACCTTTATTTTATCTTCTTCTACCTTCATATCTATGAAGTCTATTATTATTATTCCACTCAAATTTCTTATACGAAGCTGTCTTGCTATTTCTTCTGCAGCTTCTATATTTGTTTTGACCACAGTTTCTTCTAAATTCATACTTCCTATATTTTTACCTGTATTTACATCTATACTTACTAGAGCCTCTGTTTTTTCTATGACTATAGATCCACCGCACTCTAACATAGTTGTAACTTCTAGAGATTTTTCCATCTCTTTTTGAATGCCATATTTGTAGAAAATCTCCTCTTTTTCTGTATAGAGCTTTATTTTCATTTTTGGAATGCCTTCACTAAAAGCTCTAACATAGTCTATTATCTCCCAATATACATCCTCATTGTCCACAATTATCTCATCGATATCATTTCCTATTATATCTCTAAGAACTTTACTAACAATTCCATTATCTTTATATAAAAGTTCACCTGTTTTAGCGCCTCTTATTTTTACCTCAATCTCTTCCCACTTCTTGATTAAATACTGTAATTCTTTTTCAAAGTGGTAAATACTTTTCCCTGCTGCAGCGGTTCTTATAATAACCCCCATTCCTTCAGGAACTATTTCAGAAAATAATTTTTCCAGCCTTTCTCTTTCAGCTTCATCTTTTATCTTCTTAGAAATAGCTATATGAGTATTATTAGGCATTAAAACCAAGAATTTCCCTGGGATTGTATAATGAGTTGTTACTCTCGCTCCTTTACTTCCTCTAGGATCACTCAAGACTTGAACTACAACTTCATCTCCTACATTTAGTAATTCTTCAATAGGTTTTACACTATTTGAGATTCCTGTTAAATATTTTTCTTCAAAATCTCTCAAATCCTTAACATATAAAAATCCATTCTTCTCTAATCCAATATTAACAAAAGCTGATTCCATTCCAGGAAGAACGTTGGCAACTTTTCCTTTATAAATATTTCCATTTAAAGTTCCTTCGCCCTCTCTTTCGATATGAACTTCCATAACTTTTCCATTTTCTAAAACTGCAGCTCTTGTTTTAAATCTATTGGTGTTTATTACTACCTGGTTCATCTATCTCTCCCCTAAGAACCTGTTTCCACGGGTAAATCCTTTCATTTACTTTGATTGTATCTACCTCTAATGTATTGTCTATTTTAACCTTAAAATCTTTTCCTAACTTTTCTTTATTGACCTTATTTAATCCAACAATTCTGGAAACATTCCTTTCATTAGTTTCTACTTCTAATTTTTTTTCTACATCTAATATATTCTTTAGAAAATCATAATATATCTCTCCAACTACAAGCTCTCTAAAAGCTGGATGGAAAGGTCCCCCTAAAACATTTTCATCATCATTTAAATCATCTGTCGGCTGTAAACCAACTCTAACAATATTAATATCGTTATAATCTAAAAGTGAATATATTTTTTTACATCTCTTTACTGCGTCTTCCAATGTCAAAGGAATATAAGTTCCCTGCTTAAACATATCTGCCATCTCGGTTTCTTTTATAACCAGAGTCGGATATATTCTCGCTATGTCCGGTTCTAACCCTACTGTTTTGACTGCACTTAAGTAGTCGCTCTCATCTGTTGAACCTGGCAATCCTAACATCAATTGAATCCCCAACTCTATCCCTGCATCTTTTATAAGTTTTGATGCTATAAAAACCTTTTCCATAGGATAAAATCTATGCGTCTTCTTCAATACATTTTCATCTAACGATTGAACTCCTAACTCTACAGTTGTAACTCCATATCTTTTCAGCATCTTAACTATCTCTTCATCTATATAATCTGGTCTAGTTGATAGCCTAATCCCATCAATTAACCCTTCTTTTATATATTCGTAAACTACAGATAGATATTCTTCTTGTAATTTTATAGAAATTCCTGTAAAAGTTCCACCAAAAAAAGCCACCTCTTTCTTGGATTTTTTTGGAAGAGTTTTTAAGTATGTTTCAATTATATTTTTTATATCATCTGTAGTTACGTCTGTTTCTCTACCGTTTATTTTCTTCTGATTACAAAAAACACAATCATTTGGACATCCAAAATGACTTATGAAAATTGGTATGTTATAGTGTTTCATAAAGCTTTACCCCTAACTTTTTGCAGATATCTTTTGCTGCAGTTTGTTCGGCACTTTTTTTATTTTTTCCTGTTCCATATCCTTTTAAATCATCTTTTATAATTGCAACAACCTCAAAAATTTTCAAATGATCTGGTCCTGCTTCTTTTACAACTTGGTATGTAGGTATAATTTTATACTCTTTTTGACTATATTCTTGTAGTATTGTTTTGAAGTCTAAGATGTCCTCATTTTCATTTACATGCTCAATTGGATGTCTTAAATATTTCATCGCTATATCTTTTGTTGTTACAAAATCAGAATCTAAATATATAGCACCTAATATTGCTTCAAATACATCTCCTAAAATTGAATTTCTCTCTCTACCACCTGTTAACTCTTCACCTTTACTCAGCATCAAATATTGTCCAAAATTTAACGTTTTAGATATTTTTGCTAATACTGGCTCACTAACTACCATAGCCTTCAGTTTTGCTAAATCACCCTCTAGAGCATTCGGATATGTTTTATATAAATGCTCTGTAACAATAAGATCTAGAACTGCATCTCCTAGCAGTTCTAGTCTCTCATTATTTAATTTTCTGTATTTAGCGTGTTCGTTCCCGAAAGATCTATGGATAAGTGCATTTTTTAATAGGTCCTTATTTTTGAAGGTATAACCTAATTTATCTTCTAATTCTAGATATGATCTTTTCACTTATCTCTCTCCCTTTTACTATCTATATTTTCTCATTGCTATTACAGCGTTATGTCCACCAAATCCTAACGAACTTGACATTCCAACTTCAATATCTCTTTTTACCATTTCGTTTGGAGTGTAATTTAAATCTAAAGTCGGATCAGGATTATCTTGATTTATTGTTGGAGGTACTACACCTTCAGCGATTGATAGCGCTAATATAACTCCTTCAATTCCTCCTGCCGCTCCTAATCCATGACCAGTAGCTCCCTTTGTTGAAGAGATATTCATAGTATAAGCCGCTTCTCCAAACGCATCCTTTATAGCTGCAGTTTCATTTCTATCATTTGCTGGTGTAGATGTTCCATGTGCATTAATATATCCAACCTCTTCTGGTTTTATATTTCCTTGCTCCATAGCCATTACGAAAGCTCTTACTGCTCCCTCTCCACCTTCAGCTGGTGATGTTATATGGTAAGCATCACAAGTTTCTCCATATCCAACAACTTCAGCGTATATCTTTGCTCCTCTAGCTTTTGCTGATTCTAACTCTTCTAAAATAAGAATTCCTGCTCCCTCTCCCATTACAAATCCATCTCTGTCAGCTGTAAACGGTCTTGAAGCTTTCTGTGGATCATCATTTCTTGTAGATAAAGCTTTCATATTTGCAAATGCATTTATAGCAAACTTTGTTATACAAGCTTCTGTTCCTCCAGCTATCATAGCATCTGTTTTTCCAGATCTAATCATTTCAAAAGAATCTCCTATCGAGTGCGTTCCAGCAGCACATGCTGTTACTACAGCTTTGTTTGGCCCTTTAGCACCAAAGTATATTCCTACGTTTCCTGAAGCCATGTTATTGATCATTGCTGGAATTGTAAATGGAGATATTCTTCTAGTTCCCTTCTCTAACATTGTTCCGAATTGATCTTCAAAAACCTCGATTCCTCCAATTCCTGATGATACAATTGTTCCAACTTTAGTTGCATTATTTTCATCTATAACAAGACCTGAGTCCTCTAATGCCATTTTCGCAGCGGCAATAGCAAACTGAGTATTTCTTGCTAATTTTTTTACTTCTTTCTTTTCAATTCCAAACTCAGTTGGATCAAAATCAGTAACCTCTCCTGCTATTTTAACAGCACTCTCTGTTGTATCGAAAGATTTAATCTCATTTATTCCACATTTACCAGCTTTTATAGCATCCCAAGATTTTTCTGTTCCAGTTCCTAGTGAAGTTATTAAACCAACTCCTGTTACAACTACTCTTCTCATTATCCTATCCACCTCTTTGTTATTTTTCCAAAAAATATAACTAAAGGGGTACTTTCATACCCCTTTAAATTTATCTTACTTATTTGCTTCGATGTAGTTTACAACATCTTGTACAGTTTTGATTTTTTCTGCATCTGTATCAGGGATTTCTACGTCGAACTCTTCTTCGAAAGCCATGATTAACTCAACTGTATCTAAAGAATCCGCTCCTAAATCCTCTACGAAGTTTGCCTCTAAAGTTACTTGATCAGCGTCTACTCCTAATTGCTCTACAACTATTTCTACTATTTTATCTAACATATGTTTTCCTCCTGATTATTTTATTATTTATATTAATATATTAGCAAATTTAATATATTTTTTCAAGTTTTATCATCTTTTAGATTACACTAAATCTGAAAGCTTTTCGATATTGATCACTTCGATCTCTTTATCGATTTTTTTAATTAAACCATTAAGTACTTTTCCTGGCCCAATCTCATATATCTTTGTTACTCCTGCTGCTTTTAAAGCTGTAATTGTGTCTACCCATTTTACAGGTCCAAAACTTTGTCTGTACAATTCATCTTTTAATTCTTCTACTGAAGTGATCTCTTTAGCAGTTGTATTAGCTATTAAAGATACCTCTGAATTTTTAAACTCGAATCCTTCTAAAGCTTCCTTTAACATCTCTCCAGCTGGTTGCATTAAACTTGAATGGAAAGGTCCTGAAACAGCTAATTCCATAGCTCTTCTTGCCCCTGCTTCCTTTAATACTATACAAGCATTAGTTATGGCTTCCTTTTCTCCAGCTATTACAGTTTGCTTTGGCTCATTAAAGTTTACTGCTTCAACAACTCCATCTACACCCTTTAACGTTTCAACTATTGTATCAGAATCAAGTCCTAATATAGCTGCCATAGTTCCATCTACTTCAGCTGAGACTTTGCTCATAGCCGCTCCTCTTAAAGATGTTAACTTTACTGTATCTTCCATTGATAAAAATCCAGCTGATCCTACAGCTGCATACTCTCCTACCGAGTGCCCTGCTACAAAGTTTGGTACAACTCCCTTTTCTCTCAGTAATTTCTCTAAAACTAAGCTCATTGCAACGATAGCAGGCTGAGTATTTCTTGTATCTTTCAAGTCCTCTTCGCTACCTTCAAACATAACTTTTTTCAGATCAAAATCTAAGCTAGAAAATATTTTATCAAACTCATTTTTAGCTAAATCGTTATTCTCATAAAGTTCTTTTCCCATTCCAACATATTGTGTTCCTTGTCCTGGAAAAACAAAAGCTATTTTATTCATATAAACTCCTTTTTTTATAAATAACACATGTTTTTTTAATATACCATATTCTTTTTCTTATGTCAATTTTAAATTTAGTAAGACCATTTTAATATCATCGAAGCATACGTTAAGCCCGCTCCAAATCCTGTTAAAGCAATTGTATCTCCCTTTTTTACAAGACCTTTTTCTAAAGCTTCTCCTAAAGCTAATCCAATTGATGCTGATGATGTATTTCCATATTTATTTAAATTTAAATAGAATTTATCCATTGGAATCTCTAATCTTTTAGATGCTGCTTCTATTATTCTACTGTTAGCTTGATGTGGGAATACCATATCTAAATCATTTGGTGTTAGTCCAGCCATCTCTAGAGCTTCTATTGTTGCTTTTGGTAAAGCTTTAACTGCAAACTTAAAGACATCTTGTCCCTTCATTTGTAAGAAATTAGATCTCTCATCTAAAACTTCTTGGCTTAAAGGCTTTCTTGTTCCTCCTGCTGGAGTTCTTAAAGCACCTTTAACATCAGGTTCAGCTCCTAAGAATTGTGATATAATTCCATATCCATCTTCCACTTCAGATACAACTGCTGCTGCTGCTCCATCTCCAAATAGAACACAAGTATTTCTATCTTGCATATCTACACACTTAGAAAGAACTTCAGCTCCTATAACTAAAACTTTTTTATTCATTCCAGAAGCGATTAAAGCTTTAGCCATAGTTAAAGCATATACAAATCCACTACAAGCTGCATTTATATCCACTGCCGCTGCATTTACTGCTCCTATTAGCTCTTGAACAACACAAGCCGTACTTTGAATTGGATAGTCTGGAGTTGTTGTTGCTAAAATTATCATATCTATCTCTTCTACAGAAACGCCAGCTTTTTCTAGAGCTACCTTTGCTGCCTCAGCTCCTAAATCAGATGTAGCCTGAGTTTCACTAGCAAATCTTCTTTCCTCTATACCGGTTCTCGTTCTAATCCACTCATCCGTTGTATCTATAATTTTTTCAAAATCAAAATTTGTCATCACATTTTCTGGAACATAAGTTCCTAATCCTATTATACCTACATTTTTAAGCTTCATTGTTTCCTCCTTCGCTTCCTTTCATAACCTCTGTCAATCTATCTATAAATTTGTCTTCTGCAAATTTATTGGCAACTTTTAAAGCATTTTTTATTCCTTTAGCTGATGAATTACCGTGTGCTTTTATAGATATTCCATTGATACCTAAGAATAATGCTCCACCATATTCTGACGAATCTAATTTATTTTTTAATTTTTTTAGAATAGGCATCAATAGTAATGCCCCTATTTTTCCAAAGAAACTTTTTCCTATCTCCTCTTTTAAAATAGAAAATATAAATTTAGCTGTTCCCTCTGCAGTTTTTAGCACCATATTTCCAGTGAAACCATCAGCTACAACAACATCAACATCTCCATCCATCATCTCTCTACTTTCTATATTTCCAACAAAATTAACTGTATCGTTATTTTTTAGCAAATTAAAAGCTTCTCTCGTGATTTCATTTCCTTTTCCCTCTTCAGTCCCAATATTAAGTAGGCCTACTTTAGGATTTTTTACTCCAAACATCTCTTCATAATACAGTGAACCCATAGTTGCAAATTGATTTAAAAACTCTGGTCTACAGTCTGCGTTTGCTCCTACATCCATTAAAACTATATCTCCTTTTTTGCTTGGGAATATAGTTGTAATTGCAGGTCTTAAAACCCCTTTTACTCTTCTAAGCTTAAGTTGGCTTGCACTTATTAGTGCTCCTGTATTTCCTGCTGAAACCGATGCTTGAGCTTCTCCTGACTTAACTAGCTCTAGCATCCTATTCATAGACGCATCTTTTTTAGTTCTAACTGCAGTCATTGGATCATCATCCATCTCTATAACTTCTCTTGCATCAAAAATCTCTATTCTATTTTTATCATATGTATATTTTTTCAATTCTTCTTCAATTTTTTCTTTTTGTCCGACTAAAATTACAGTCAAGTTTTGTAATTCACCTAAAGCCTGAACTGCACCTTTAACCGTTTCAAGAGGGGCAAAATCTCCACCCATAGCATCTAAAGCGATTTTCATATCTTCTCCTCAATCCATATATAATTATAGACTATTATAGCATATTTTGAGAAATAAAAAAAAGCAAGATTTAACTATCCCGCTTTTTTTTATAAGATATTACTCTACTTCTGTAGCTAATACTTGCTTTCCGTTGTAATCTCCACATGCAAGACAAATTCTGTGTGGTCTTCTTGGTGATCCACATTTGTCACAAGTTGCTAAAGTAGAACCTTTTAATGCGTCGTGAGATCTTCTCATGTTTTTCTTAGCTTTTGAAGTTTTCTTCTTAGGTACTGCCATCTTAGTTTCCCTCCTAATACAATAATATTTAAATATTTAAAATTTTATGTCTAATAATTGCTGCCACCTAGGGTCAACATCTTCTTTTGAGTATCTTTCCACTTCTGAAGTATCCGAACACTCTGGAAGACATGCCTCATATTGTGACAAATCAAGTATTATATATTCTCTTACCAGATCAGAAATGTTTATCTCGCTATTTGTAGCTTCTTCAAAGTGTTTATCACCAAACTCTTCCTCTGGTTTCAGGCTTGAAGTGTATTTAAAATAATCTTTCGGATCTAAGTATTCAGCTCTAAAATCACCTTGGATTAAAGGCTCAATCTCCGTAAGACATCTAACACATTCTAACCTCAGTACTGTTCTATAAGATCCTTCAACTACATAACCATTATCTTCTTTAAAAGCTCTTCCTCTAATAGTCACACCTTCTGGAGTATCTATAGAATCCATAGTTTTTTCAACATAATCAAAGGTAACCTCTGATTCATTAATAATTTCACTAAGCTTGATTATCAATGTTATCCTCCTTATAATTACAATACCTTAATATTTTACTAGTTTTTTTAGAGGTTGTCAAGTAATTTTTCTTAACAACCTTTTATAATTTTATACGTTAAATAAAAACTCCATTAAGTCGCCATCTTTAACGATATATTCTTTACCTTCTAGTCTAAGAACTCCTGCTTCTTGAGCCCCTTTCCATCCAGAATACTTTATGAAATCTTCATACCCTACAACTTTCGCTCTGATGAATCCTCTTTCGAAATCTGTATGAATTTCTCCAGCAGCTTTTGGTGCTGTATCTCCAATTCTTATAGTCCAAGCTCTTACTTCTTTAACTCCTGCTGTAAAGTAAGTTTGTAATCCTAAAAGTTTAAATCCAGCTCTTATAAGTCTATTTAATCCTGGTTCTTCCACTCCTAAAGCTTCTAAGAACTCTTTTTTATCCTCATCTTCCATCTCTTGTAACTCAGATTCAACTCTTGCAGAAACAACAACAACCTCTGCTCCTAAGTTAGCTGCATACTCTTTTACTCTTTCAACATATTCATTTCCTGTTGCTAAATCATCTTCTGAAACGTTAGCAGCAAACATCATTGGTTTTTGAGTTAAAAGTTGGTAAGTTCTTACTAACTCTTGCTCTTCTGGTGTTAAAACTAAAGTTCTTAACATTTTATACTCATCTAAGTGTGCTTTACACTTTTCTAAAGCTGGCATTAAAGCCATCGCTTCTTTATTTTTAGCTTTGAATAGCTTTGATTGTTTCTCAATAGCTTTTTCGATTGTTTCCATATCAGCTAAGATTAACTCTCCATTTATTATCTCGATATCTCTTATTGGATCTACACTTCCACTTACGTGAATAATATTCTCATCTTCAAAACATCTAACAACTTGACATATTGCAGCTGTAGTTCTGATATTTGATAGGAATTTATTTCCTAATCCCTCACCTTTTGCTGCTCCTTCAACTAAACCAGCTATATCTACGAATTCAACCGTTGCATTTTGAACTCTTTGAGGATTAATTATTTTTGATAACTCATCTAATCTTGAATCTGGAACTGTTACCATTCCAACATTTGGTTCTATTGTACAAAACGGGTAGTTTGCCGCTTCTGCTGCTCCAGCTTTTGTTATTGCATTAAAAAGAGTTGACTTTCCAACATTTGGAAGTCCTACTATTCCTATACCTATCATCTTAGAGATTCCTCCTGAAATTTTATTTTACTTTAGATTTTACCACATCTCTAACCTTTTGTAAATAAAAAAACCCTCACTTTACACGGTGAGAGTTTTTATTTTTTATACCTCTTTTGCTACACAGTTATTTTCTATATTTTTTTTCAATCTTACTCTTGGTTCACTTGGTAAACCGAATCTTGGTATCAATCTATCTAAGCCTGTTAAAGTTGCAATCAATATAGTCGAAACCGCTATTAAAGCTAAGAAGTTATACTTTATAATATCCAGAGCTGTAAAGTTATATAGTGGATAAACTGCTTGAGCAATCCCTAAATAGAAACCTATATAAACATGCCAAGGAATTAGTTGAGAACCAAACACTCCTAGTGCATCACTAAACGTTGCATTTCTAAGTCTTAATGTTTCTAAGTCCTCTTCTGACCCTTCTACATTTTTTTCAACAATCTCTCTTATAATAGGTCCCATAGTAACTATTTGAGCCATCTCATCTGCTAAACCTGCATTTCCTAAAATTGATAGCAATCCATTACAGAACATAAGCTGTCTTACATTTCTTGAAACTTTTACTACTATATTAGATAGCGGTCTAAACGCATCCATCAATTTCATTATTCCACCAAAAGCTGCAACCCACATCATCATTACTATTACCCAAGAACCTGCTCCTTCAAATCCAGAGTAAAGTAGATCTAAAAATGCCCCTGTATTTTCAACTGTTCCAGCTATCATTCCTAATCCATAAGCTGAGAATATCCCTATAAATAAACAAAGTAGTGTTGTTAACCCTTTAAATGCAGCTATTAAAACAAGAACTAACGGTATTATCATATAAGTTGGAACACCATCTTTAACCTGATTTAAAAGTGTCACTGCTGACTCTCTTTTTTCAGCTAAAACTGTCCAAACCTCTTCTGGTATTTGTCCAATCGCTGTCGCTGCATCTCCAGTTGTTGTAGGTAGATCCATTGAAACTCCAGCTACATAGAATGCTACTATTCCTAAAATTAAAACTAATCCTGACCAATAACCTTGATGTCTGATTCTTTTTATAACTTCAACCTTTTGAATTCCTGAACTTACAATAGTTGTATCTGAGATAAGCCCTATATTATCTCCGAAACACGCTCCACCAGCAATCGCTCCAACTGTTAAAGCTACATTCCCACCTACAATATGGTTAAGCCATAAAAATATTGGTGCACAAGCTGCAAATGTTCCCCAGCTCGTCCCTGTTGCTATTGATAATACAGATGTTACAACTATTCCTACAACCGCAACTGTTCTTCCTGTAAGCCCTACATTAAGTGCTAAATCTATAATTGAAGCCCCAACTCCTGTTGACATAAATACCTCTGCCATTGCATATGCCACCATTAATATAAAGAATGCTACTTGCATCTCTTTTGCATTATTTATTACAGCTTCTATAATATCATTTACTTTTTTCTTTTCTACAAATCCTGCTACAAGTGCTGCATAAACTGTTGCTATTGGAGCTGCTATAAGGGCATCGTAACCCATAAACATCAGTGCTGCCAGTACTCCAACTGGACTTAATTTTAATAGTTCAATTATTGTGTTCATCCTAAAACCTCCAAGTTATTTTTTTTAGTTCCTCTGAAATTTTAGGTAAAAAAAACTACCGTATAAAAAATACGGTAGCTAATCTGCAAAATATATCACAAATTTTTGGATAGCACAACACTAGTTCTCTAGTGACAGTAATATAGATATTCTCTATACTCCCAACAAAGATTTTTGACATAATCTCCATTTCGGCAAACTTCCCTTTCTTTTAATTTCAACACCTTGTCTGGCTCGTTTAAAATACTATTGTCGCTTGCAACCTCTACCTAAAATATTAAATTTTTCGAAACTTTTAAATTATAGTATCACTATTTGCTCTCTCTGTCAATTACTTTTTTATTAAAGAAACCCCGTTCATTTCAGCAGGTTTTTCAATATTTAGAATTTCTAACATAGTTGGAGCTATATCAGCTAGCTTACCATTCATTAATTCACCTTTGAAATTGTTAGAAACATAGATAAATGGTACATCATATGTTGTGTGAGCTGTGAAAGCTTCATGAGTTGTTGGATCTTCCATCTTCTCAGCGTTTCCATGGTCTGCTGTAATTAATACAGTTCCATCTAATTCAAGAACTTTATTTACAATAGCTCCTACTCCCTTATCTACAGCTTGAACTGCCTTTACAGCTGCATCAAACACACCTGTGTGTCCAACCATATCTGGGTTAGCAAAGTTCATTATGATAACATCAAACTTTTCAGAATTTAATGCCTCTAAAACTTTTTCAGTTAATTCTGGAGCTGACATCTCTGGTTGTAAATCATATGTTGCAACTTTTGGAGAAGCTACAAGTACTCTTTCCTCACCAGTAAACTCAGCTTCTTTTCCTCCGTTGAAGAAGAATGTAACATGAGCATATTTTTCTGTTTCAGCTGTTCTTAATTGAGTTAATCCATTAGCAGAAACAACCTCTCCTAATGTATTAACGATATCTTTATCATCATAGATAACTTCTGCATCTATGCTGCTTGAGTATTGTCTCATGCAATAGAATTTAGGCTCTAAAGCTTCTCTTTCGAATCCTACGAACTCTTTATCTACAAAAGCTCTAGTGATTTGTCTTGCTCTATCTGGTCTATAGTTGAAGTTTACGATAACGTCACCTTTATTTACTATTCCAGCTTCATCTAATAAAACTGGAGCAATAAACTCATCAGTAATATTTGCAGCATAAGATTCTTCAATAACTTCTACAGCTGTTTTGTTTGTTACTGGTAATTTTCCTACGATTGCATCATAAGCTTTTTCTGTTCTATCCCAGTTTGTATCTCTATCCATTGATAGATATCTTCCAGAAATCGAAGCGATTGTACCTACTCCAACTTCTTTGATTTTAGCTTCTAAAGATTTCATGAACTCTAATCCAGATGTTGGAGCTGTATCTCTTCCATCCATGAATGCATGAATATAAACTTTAGTTAATCCCGTTTTCTTAGCCATTTCTAATAAACCGAATAAGTGATTGATGTGAGAATGAACTCCTCCATCAGATAAAAGCCCCATAAAGTGAATGCTCTTATCGTTTTCTTTAGCGTAGTTGAACGCCTCTACAACTTTAGCTTTATCGTAAAACTCACCATCTCTGATCTCTTTTGAAATCTCTACAAGTGGTTGATAAACTACTCTTCCAGCACCTAAATTTAAATGCCCTACTTCTGAGTTACCCATTTGTCCTTCTGGTAACCCTACAGCTTCTCCTGAAGCTTTTATTAATGTATGTGGATAAGTATTAAATAATCTTTCAAAATTCTCTGGTTTTGCTGCTGCTATAGCATTTTTCTCTTCAGAGTGTGGATTGTATCCCCATCCGTCAAGAACCATTAACATTAAAGGTTTTTTAGCCATTTTTTAAGCCTCCTATTTTTTAATTATCTTGCTCCTGCTTTTATAACTTGGATAAATGTTGGTGCATCTAAAGAAGCTCCTCCAACTAATCCTCCATCTATATTTTCCATAGCTAATAACTCAGCTGCGTTCTTAGCGTTCATTGATCCTCCATATTGGATTGTAATTTCCGCTGCTGCTTCAGCACCAAACATAGCTACTAAAACATCTCTGATCTCTTTATGAGTCTCTTCAGCCATCTCTGGAGTAGCTGTTTTTCCTGTTCCGATAGCCCATACTGGTTCGTAAGCAACTACAACTTTAACTGCTTCTTCAGCTGTTAATCCTGCCATTCCTTCTCTAACTTGCTTTTCGTTTACTTCAGCTGTTTTTCCTGATTCTCTCTCTTCTAATTTTTCTCCGATACAAAGAATTGGGATTAAATCATGAGCTAAAGCTGCTTTTACTTTTTCATTGATGAAAGCGTTAGACTCTGCGAAGTACTCTCTTCTTTCTGAATGTCCTAAGATTACATACTTAACTCCAATCTCTTTTAACATAACTGGAGAAATTTCACCTGTGTATGCTCCTGAATCTTTTGTATGCATATTTTGTGCAGCGATTGCAACGTTTGATCCTTCAACTGTTTTTACTGCTGACTCTAAAGCTGTAAATGGAGCTCCTATTACAATTTCTACTCCTTCTAAACCGTTTGTTAACTCTTTTAATTCAGTTAAAGTAGCTTTTGTTTCTGCTACAGTTTTATTCATTTTCCAGTTTCCTGCAATTATTGTTTTTCTCATAATTCATTCCCTCCAAATTTTTATTAATTTTAAGTTTATAATAACATAATTTCTATTTTTTTAACACGCACCATGTCGTCTATATTTTCATCCTAATTTGAGTATTTTTTTCTCTAATTCGGCATTTTTTTTCTTCTTTCCTCTTTTAGAACCTCTCTCAAGTAATCTTTATGATTCAATAACAGATCATCTACTAGAGGTGCTATAGCTCCATCTAATATCTCAAGAACCCCTCCAAACTCCTCTTTTTTAAAGGCTTCAAACACCTCTTCAGCATACTTTTTAAACTCATCTGCGTACTCGTTATAATCTGTATATAACAGATCTATAGCAGTCGCTTCTCTTAAAGAAAGTACAATCCCTAAAATCCACTCAACAAAACTTACCATCTCTATTACTTTCCCTAAATCTTCACCATCTTCAGATAATTCATCTAAATTATCAAAAAATTTATCGCTATACGTCTCTAATAAGTACAGTGATTCTATTAAAATCTCTCTATGTGAACGTGTTTTTAGCTCTAAAACCTTAACTTTTTTATTTAAAGGCAAAGCTCTTCCATCAACTGTTTCTCCATCTAGTTTTAATTCTACAATAACTTCTCCATGTTTTATAACTTTAGCTTCTATTCTCTCTAAAACACTTAATAATTTTGTTGTTCTTACCCCTAAATCTACTTTTTCACCGTTTATAAAAATATCCATTTTCACCCATCCTTAATCAATTATTTAAAGTATTCCCTAACGACCGCTAAAGCAAAAAAAACAATCCTTTCTGCTTTATGTTTCTCTTTCAGCTCTTTTTCTATCTCCTTCAATGTCGCACCTGTAGTTACTATATCATCAACAATCAAAACTGTTTTTCCAGAGTAATCTCCTATAATTTCAAAAGCGTTTTTCACATTTTTTTCTCTTTCAGCACCACTTTTAATTTTATACATATATTTAGTATCCTTAACTCTTTTTATTTTCAGAAAATTAACCCCTGACATTTTTAAAAGTTCATCAACTTGATTGTATCCTCTCTCCAAGAATCTATTTTTATTTATTGGGATGGATATTATAATATCGACACTCTCTTTTATAACGATATTTTCTATAGCTTCTTTTACAAAAAAACTCAAATTTTTAGAAATACCTTTTCTATTTTTAAATTTGAAATCAAAAATTATTTTTTTTACATCTGTATAGTAATATAAATAATATAAAGTCCCGCTTTGTTTTAACTCACTCATCTTCTTTAGTTTTATAAAACATTTACAACAAAAATAGCTTTGATTTTCCAGATTTTCTCCACATAGAGAGCAACTATTATCAAAAAAAAATCTCCTAAGGAGTAGCCTTAGCATATTTTTTTACCTTTTTACTTTTGGCAAACTCTTTATCAACTATTTTTGCTGAATAAAACTCTGTATATCCACATTCTACACAAGTTTTTATATAGTATGTTCCAATCTCTATTTTCAATCCTGGACTTTTTTCCGGTATCACAGCCGTTTTAACAATATGCCTATCACTTCCACATTTTAAACATCTATATTCCAAGTTCATCACCCCAAAAAATATTCTTGAGCCATTCTACTTCATCCTTTAAAAAAATTATAGCATCAAATCGTATTTTTTCGCTATCTAATCTATTTTTTTTCACAAATTCTTTTGCTGTTATATAAATCTTTTTTATTTTCCTTTTATCTATAGCTTCTTGAGGCATTCCAAAAAAGTTATTACTTCTATATTTCACCTCAAAAAAAACAAGAGTAGTTCCATCATATCCAATAATATCTATTTCACCAAAAGCTCCTTCATAGTTCATAGTTATTACATTAACTCCAAAACTTTCTAAATACTCTTTGGCTTTACCTTCATATAATTTACCCTTGTTTCGTCTATCCATAATCTACTCTCCTAAAATTTTCTTTAAGAAACTTTTTCTATGAACTCCTTCTATTGGTCCCTTTTCTAATATCATATTTCTATGAACAACCGTTCCGTAGCCTTTGTGCTTTGCAAATTGATACTCTGGATACTTTTCTGAAATTCCAACTAACATTCTATCCCTTGTAACTTTAGCTATTATTGAAGCTGCAGCTATTGATAAACTTTTAGAATCACCCTTTACAACTGGAATTTGTTCTCCTTCGTACTCTCTTATTTTATGATTTCCATCTACTAAAACTCTTTCAAACTTTATATTTGGATCTAAGTTAGATATTGCTCTTCTCATAGCTAAAAATGTAGCATTTAAAATATTCACACTATCTATCTCTTCTACGGTTGCTATTCCTATTCCTACTTCAAAGTTCTCTAAAATAACATCATATAATGAATCTCTCATTTTCTCTGTTAACTTTTTCGAATCATTTATTTTATTTAATCTTTCATCATATTTTTTTATTTTTGCCACCGCTGCAACAACAGGTCCTGCTAAAGGTCCTCTTCCCGCTTCATCAACACCTACGACATCTCCATTCTCGATATCAAAAAGGTACAAAACATTTTTATTTTCCATAATTTTCTCCGTTACCCATAGTTTCTACCTAACTCTTTTATTTTTTCCTTTATTATTTATTCATTCTGATAATCTTTGCTAAATCTAGCTTTAATCTCTTTGCTACATTTTTAAAATCATCCTTTAATTCTCCTAAAATTACAGTTTCATCTCCTGTTATAGGATGTGAGAACTTCAGATAGTAAGAGTGTAACATCTGACGTTTAGCAATATCTGAAGAACTTCCATATGTTTCATCCCCTAAAATAGGATGATTCAAACTCTTCATATGAACTCTTATTTGATGTGTTCTTCCCGTTTCTATTCCAACATCAACTAAAGAGAATCCATCTACGCTATCTATAACTTCATAATTTGTTATAGCTATTTTACCATTTTCTGTGACAACAGCCATCTTTTTTCTATCTCTCGGATCTCTACCAATTAAACTTTCTATTCTACCAACTTTATTTTTAAAGTTCCCTTTACAAATACAAACATATCTTTTTTCTATAGTTTTATCTCTAAACATATCTGTTAATTTTACATGAGCTATATCATTTTTGGCTATAATTATTAATCCACTTGTATCTTTATCTAATCTATGAACTATTCCTGGTCTAATTACACCGTTTATCGTAGACAAATCTTTAATATGATAAAGTACAGCATTTACTAAAGTACCTGTTGAGAATCCCTGTGCTGGATGTACTATTACTCCTGGGTTTTTATTTATAATAACCATATCTTTATCTTGGTAAACTATATCTATAGGTAAATCCTCTGGTAAAACTTCTAATATCTCATCCTGTGGAATTTTTACAATTATAACTTCTTTTCCCTTTAATTTGTAACCACTTTTAATTTTATTTTTATTGTCAATATTTACATTGTCATTATCTATTAATTTCTGAATATAATTTCTTGTCGCATCTTCAAAAAATTCACTTAAAAAAGAGTCTAATCTTTTGCCCTTCTCTTTTTCTTCAACTTTGATTTCTATAATTTCTTTATAATTTTCCATAATTCACTTCCTATTCACTCTTATACTTTCTAGTCAAAATTATATCATAAGTTATTTTCTATTACAAAATTATTAGAAGAAAAAAAAGAAAGCCAGAATTTTGGTAGTATATATGTAACAGAACGGTTAAAATTTCTGTTCTATTTTAATATTTAACAAAACTTGATTTAACGAGGAGGTTTATTTTATGAAAAAGTTAGCACTTTTAGCATGTTCTTTATTTGTTTTAACAACAGTTGCTCAAGCAAAAGAGGTTGTTAGACCTGTTACTAGTTCGAAAGAGGTAATGAGAGAGCCAGTTACTAGCTCAAAAGAGGTTGTTAATGAACCTGTAGTTCTTGAAGAAGTGGTTCCTGTTGTTTCAAAACCTTGGGGTTATATAGGCTTAAGAGGTGGATGGGACTTCTGGGGAGAATATGGAAGTTTCTCTAATGATGATGACAACAACAACGAATCTTCTAGATTCGGTTTATCTAAAAAAACAGAGGATTTTGGTGGAGAGATAGCTTTAGAAGCTTATAAATATTGGGATTATATAGATTTAGGACTTGGAGTTGCTTATCAGCAACACATGGAAAGAAAAACTTATGATGGTTTTTCAGGTGCTGAATATAATTCTGTCCCTTTATATCTTACTGCTAAATACAAAATCAACTATTGGGATTGGCCTGTTAGCCCTTACTTAAAAGCTAACATAGGATATTCTTTCAACTTTAATTCTAAAGACTATAATACTCCTACTGGAAACTTTGGAACTAAAGTTGACGATGGATTATACTGGGCTGCTGGGCTTGGATGGGAATATGAATCATTCAACGTAGATTTCCTTTACGGAGTTAATTACGCTAAAACTAAAGTAAATAATCTTGGAAATGAAGATAAATTCAATAATGATTACCAAAGAGTTACAGTATCTGTTGGGTATAACTTCAATATTTGGTAGAAAGCATTTAACATATAAACGCAGAGTTCAAATTTGAACTCTGTTTTTTTATATTAAAATAAAAAAAGAGGCGACTCTTATCGCCTCAAAATTTATAATCAAATTTTATTTATAACCTAC
>DIXX01000003.1:84455-84977 GCA_002428805.1 Cetobacterium sp. UBA6069 | reverse complement strand
GCTTTAGGATTTAAAGCTAAATATTCAAGAATATCAATTGCTCTTCCTAAAGATTGTATAAATTTTTTTTCCATAAAAAACCTCTTCTTAAATTATATATTTACATTATTATAGCATGTTTAAAAAAATTATCGGTTAAGTATTTTTAGGGAGTAACTAAATCATTTAAATCATAACGAATAATATTTGAAAACTTATCTTCTAAAATCTCTTTAATTATATCTCTTTCGTCATCATAAAAAGTTGAATGATCATAGCTTCTTACTCTGATAGTATAGTTTTCACTGAAATCAAAATACTTAGTGGTTGTTTTTCTATTTGGTGAATAGATTTTATAAAAACCACTTATAGTAACTCTTTTATTAGCTATAAATATTTTGTTTTTATCTTTTATCTCTTCTCTTGTATCAAGAGTTCGAATATAGACATTTGAGAAATTAAAATCGATAAAATAATCTTTAGAGTTAGGACTGATAGAGTTTGAAAACCCCTTAAAGATAATATAGTTCCCAAGGTTTCTAT
>DIXX01000003.1:81050-84177 GCA_002428805.1 Cetobacterium sp. UBA6069 | reverse complement strand
TAGAGATTAATCGTAACATCTCTTTCAAGATTGCTAATAGCACTATTTATGATATAACTATTTACATATTTACTTAGAGATTTATAATAATTAATATTTTGTATTTTTTGAATTCTTGGAATATATATTTTTTCATCTTTTAAAATAAAATCTTCAAAAATTTTGGTTATTTTTAATTTTGAAGAGTTAAAATCACTATAGTTAATATTTATTGTAGGAAATTTAGCGTGTATTTTTCTAAACTCTTCAACTGTTAAAAGATATAGATTTAGAGTATTGATATCTGCTTTAGAAAAATATTTATTTTGAAGCAATCTATTTTTAGTTTCTGTAATTTCGATATATTGTTTTTGATATTGAGTAATTCCGATTGCAGATTCAGGAGAGTAGTCTAAACCAGATATTAAATCTAAAGTTCCTTCGGAGGTTAAACCTTTTGAATAATAGATTTTAATAGAGTTATCAATCTTATTATTTCCAATAGAAGTCATAATAGCGCTGCAGCTAGTCAGAAAAAATAGTACGATAGATATAAGAGTAATTTTGATAAAAGAATAAGTTTTCATAGTTGAAGTTCCTTTCGTAATTAATATAATAGTTAATTATATCATAAAAATTGTAAAAAAAATAAACATATATTTTTCACAAGGAAGTTGAATTTTCAATATAAATATGGTATCATAATCAATAAAAAGTTTACTCGTATATTTTGGAAATATGGTCCAAAAGTTTCTACGTCCTAACCTTAAATATGGACGCTATGGGTAGAGATTATACTAAAAGTCTCTTAAAAATATATTTTAAGTAGTATTCGAGTGTAAATTCTATCCTAGATTAGAGTTTACACTTTTTTTATTATTTAATCGGAGGTTTTTTGTGAAACAGATTTTGATAAAAAATGCATATATAGTTTCTATGAATGCAAAAAGAGAAATTTTTAACAATGGTTCTATTTTGATTGAAAACGATAAGATAAAAGAGATTGGAAAGGTAGATGAAAAAAATCTAATTTCAGATGTGGAAATTGTAGATGCAAAAGGAAAAATTGTATTACCTGGATTTGTAAATACTCATGTTCATTTATCACAACAATTAGGAAGAGGAATAGCTGATGATGTGGATCTTCTAACTTGGTTAAGAGAGAGAGTTTGGCCATATGAAAGTAGCTTTGATTATGAAAGTTCTTTAATTTCATCAACGGCTTGTTGTATTGAAATGATAAAATCTGGAATTACAACATTTTTAGAATCAGGTGGACAATATGTAGATGCGATGGTTGAAGCTGTAGAAAAGACTGGAATCAGAGCAGCATTATCAAAATCAGTTATGGATGAAGGAGTTGGACTTCCAGAAAGTTGGATAAAAACAGCGGATGAAGAGATTGCAACTCAAAAAGATTTATACGATAGATTTAATAATACCGCAGATGGAAGAGTTAGAATTTGGTTTGGGTTAAGAACTATATTCAATAACTCGGATGAGCTTATATTAAAAACAAAAAAAATAGCAGATGAATTAAATACAGGAATTCATATGCATATAGCTGAGATTGCAGCAGAGAATGATTATGTAAAAGCTAATAGAGGAGATTCAACAGTAGAACATCTACATAAGCTAGGAGTTTTAGGTCCAAATTTATTAGCAGTTCATACAGTTTGGTTAACTGATAGAGAGATTGATTTATTCAGATTATATGATGTAAAAGTATCACATAATCCAGCAGCAGCAATGAAAGTTGTATTAGGATTTGCAAGAATTCCAGAGATGTTAGAAAAGGGATTAAATGTTTCTATAGGAACAGATGGGGCACCTTCAAATAATAGAATGGATATGATGAGGGAGATGTACTTAACGTCACTTATTCATAAAGGTAGAACTTTAAATCCAAAAGCTGTTCCAGCAGAGCAAGTTTTAGAAATGGCGACAGTTCATGGAGCTAAGTGTGCTCTATTAGATAAAGAAATTGGAAGCTTAGAAATTGGAAAAAAGGCGGATTTAATAATTTTAAATCCAAATACACTTCATTCGTTACCACTCCATGATCCTATTGCAAATATAGTTTATACAATGTCGAGTGAGAATGTAGAATCAACAATGTGTAATGGGCAGTGGCTAATGAAGAATAGAGAGATTTTAGTTTTAAATGAAGCTGAGTTAATTGAAAAAGTAAAAATTAAAGCAGCAGAGATAAAAAAGAAAGCAAAGATTGAATTACAGAATAGATTCCCAGTAGTGGATATAATATAACGGAGGATAAAGTGAGTACATTAACAAATAAATTAAATAGATTTTTTAAGATAGAGGAGAGAGGAAGCTCTATTAGAACAGAGGTTTTAGGAGGACTTACAACATTTTTAACAATGGCATACATAGTATTTGTTAACCCGGCAATACTTTCAGCTACTGGAATGGATAAAGGGGCACTAATAACAGTTACATGTCTAGCAACAGCTATTGGAACTGGAATAGCAGCATTATGGGCAAATGCACCATTTGCATTAGCTCCAGGAATGGGATTAAATGCATTTTTCACTTATACATTAGTTTTAGGTCAGGGAGTTTCTTGGGAGGATGCCTTAGGTGTTGTTTTTATATCGGGATTATTCTTTTTAATAATGACCTTAGGTGGAATTAGAGAAAAGATAGCAAATGCTATTCCATCAGTTGTTTCGACTGCAGCGACATCAGGAATTGGGTTATTTATAGCCTTCATAGGACTTAAAAATATGGAAGTAATCGTAGCTAATCCAGCAACTTTTGTAGGATTAGGAAAGTTCTCTTTACCAACAGTTTTAGGAATTTTAGGATTAGCAATAATGGCTGTTTGTGAGATAAAAAGAGTTAGAGGTGGAATTCTTATAAGTATTGCTATAACAACTATAATTGGTATGTTTTTAGGAATAGTAGACGCACCAACTGCTATAATTTCAATGCCACCAGCAATTACACCTATCTTTATGAAAGTAAATATTTTAGGAGCTTTAAAGATATCATTAATTGGTTCAATTTTCTCATTTATGTTTATAGATTTATTCGATTCTTTAGGATTTATGATGGCTTGTTATAAAAATATGGGATTAGTTCAGGGCGATGAAGGATCGAAAGGTTTAAAGAGAATGCTTCAAGT
>DIXX01000003.1:77252-80788 GCA_002428805.1 Cetobacterium sp. UBA6069 | reverse complement strand
TCAGCAGCAGGAATAGCAGCGGGAGCTAGAACAGGATTAGCTTCGTTAGTTACAAGTGCTTTATTCTTATTGGCACTACTTTTCACTCCTTTAGTAGGAGTTGTTCCAGGATATGCTTCAGCACCAGCTTTAGTTTTAGTGGGAGTATTTATGTTTAAATCTATTGGAAATATAGATTTTACAGATATGAAGTTAGCGGTTCCAGCATTTATAACAATTGTTATGATGCCATTAACTTATAGTATCAGTATTGGACTTAGTTTTGGGTTTGTAGCATACATAATAACTCATGTAGCAGCTGGAGAGATAAAGAAAATAAACTTAACTCTTTGGGTTATAGGTGTATTATCGATTTTAAATTTAGTAGTATCGTAGTTATATTTTGAGTGAGGATTAACCTCACTCTTTTTTTTCAGAATTTTTGTTAAAGGAATTGAGAAAATTGTGAGGAAAATGTATAATATAGATTGACAAAACTAATTTGGAGGAAGGTATGGACACATTATCATTAGTATTAATATCTATAGGATTAGCTATGGATGCATTTGCAGTTTCATTGACAGAGGGACTGGCAATGAAAAGGTTAAAAAAGAGAAACATCTTTAGAATTGCAATTGTTTTTGGAGGATTCCAAGCTCTAATGCCGTATATAGGGTGGAGAATTGGAGGAGTTTTTGTAGATAAAATCTCAAAGTACGATTATATTGTAACAACAGTGTTATTATTATTTGTTGGTGGAAAGATGATTTATGATGGATGGCAAGAGCAGGAGTGCGAAGTAGAGGGAAAATGCAATATGATGTCAAATTTACTTTTGCTAGGATTTGCAACAAGTATTGATGCTTTAGCGATTGGATTTTCATTCTCATTAGTTCCAAATTTAGATATTTACTATTCTATAGAAATAATAGGAATAATAACTTTCTTTATAGCTTCAATTGGAGTGTTCTTAGGGCATAAAATGGGACATTTAATAAGTTATAAAACAGAGTATCTAGGAGGAGGAATTTTAGTTTTAATGGGATTGAAAGCTTTCGTAAGTCACTTTATTTAAGGAGAGAGCTATGGAGCGATTGTTTTTAGTAAACTTTATATTTTTGTTAGCAATTTTACCTATTTTATATTTAAGACGTACTTATTTTAGGAGAAATATTTTTTTAGGAAGATTTTTAGGAAACTATATATTTATAACTCATTACATATTTTTTCTATTAATTGTTTTAGGGGTTGTAAATTATTTTTATAATTTAACAAAATTCGATATATTAACGGTTATGTTTATGACACTGCCAATATTTTTTGTTTTTGCATATTATAATTTTTCAGTGGCAAGAGTTATAAAAACTGAAATTCATTTAGAAAATCATAACTCAGGAAAAAGATTGAGAATAGCCTTTATATCCGATGTTCATCTTTCAGCTTTAACTAATAAAAAAAATATAGAGCGTTCGTTGGAAAAAATGTTTCAAGAGGAACCGGATATTCTTTTAATAGGTGGAGATCTGATAGATTTTAGCTGTAGAGATATAAAATCAAACTTCTCAAATAGTTTCAGAAGAGTAACTCCTAGATATGGTGTTTATGCTATTCTTGGAAATCATGAGTATCATGGTGGTATTGACTCAAATATAAAATATATAGAGAATTTAGGAATAAAAATACTGAGAGACGAAGTTTTAAAAATAGATGGAGTAAATATTATTGGAAGAGATGATATCACTAATAAAAAAAGAAAAAAAATTGCATATCTAACAAAAAAAGTAGATACTGATTTACCAACAATCCTTCTAGATCATAATCCAAATTCAATAGTAGAAGCTGTTATGAATAAAATAGATTTAGAACTTTCAGGGCATACACACAGAGGGCAATTTTTCCCTTATAATTTGATAGTTAAAAAAATGTATAAGAATTATCATGGTTATAAAAAATTTGGAAGAACTCACACACTTGTTAGTGCGGGATTTAGTTCGTGGTTAATACCGTATAGAGTTAATAGTACAAGTGAGATAAATATAATAGATTTATATTATTAATAAAAAAGCCTAGCGTAAAAATATTTTAGCTAGGCTTTTGTTTTAGAAGATATTCTATTCAAAATAACAAAGAATAAGTTCGTATATTATGTTAGCCATCAATCTAGACGTTCTATCATCATAGTCAAATGTTGGATTGATTTCAGCTACATCAATTGTTAAATTTTTAGAATATCTAGCAATTGTTTTAAGCAATGGTAATGCATTTCTAGGATTTACACCAAAAGTTTGAGGTGCACTAACTCCAGGTGCAGATGTTATATGAAATACATCGGTACATAAAGTGAGATGAATATAATCATTTCTATTTAAAATAGAGTAAAGTTCATCGTTAGGAATTGTTCTTATCTCCTCTGCAAAATAGTATTTTACACCCAACCTGTCAGCTCTATCAAAAAGTCTTTTTGTATTAGAGAATTTCTGAATACCAAAAACATTGTAATCAAAATTGAGATTTTTTTCTTTACAGATATCCGCTATTTGTAAAAACATAGTTCCAGAGTTTCGACCATTCGAATACTCTCTCATATCAAAATGAGCGTCAAAGTTTATAATTCCAATTTTAGGAGCTATATCTTTTTCTAAAGCATATTGTAAAATCCCATCCCAGTTAGCAAAAGCGATATCGTGTCCACCCCCTAGAAGAACGACTAAGAAGTTTCTTTTTTTTAGCGTTGCAACAATGTTTGCTAGCTCATTGTGTGCTGATTCAAGATCATGTCCAATTACTTCAACTGGAAACTTTAAATCATAAAATTTTAAATCCTCTTTAAATATAGGAAATCCAGATAGAGCTTTTTTAACTTGAATCCAACCATCTTTTGCTCCTAATCTTCCTGAATTTCTTCTTACACCCTCATCGGAGTTAAAGCTGACAAAACAAACCTTTTTTTCGTTTAAATCAACAGATATTAACTCTTCAAGAGTCATAATTTTAACAATTTGATGAATTCTAAGAACGTCTAATTCATCACCGTCTACTCTTCCATTCCAGTACATAACTCACTCCTGTTATTTTTCTAATAGTTTATTAATTAACTCATCACTAGCAATATATGGCAATGTAATATGATCAGTTCCAGAGTTGTTATTGTTGAATTCGATAACTGTTTCAATAGAGTTTGGGTTTCTAGCCCAAGCTCTTCTTGCAACTCCTCCCATAACATCCCAAGGCATAGCAGCAGATAAAATCTCGTCTACTCTTTTACTTCCATCTAGCACCATTCCAAATCCACCATTGATAGATTTCCCTATTCCAACTCCACCACCATTATGAAGAGCTATCATAGTCATTCCTCTAGCTGCATTTCCAGCAAAACATTGAGTTGCCATATCAGCCATGATGTTACTTCCATCTTTTATATTTGAAGTCTCTCTAAATGGAGAATCAGTTCCAGATACATCGTGGTGATCACGTCCTAACATAACAGGACCAATTTCCCCTTTTCTAACCATATCATTGAACTTTAAAGCTATAGCTGTTCTACTCATAGCATCTTG
>DIXX01000003.1:69506-76991 GCA_002428805.1 Cetobacterium sp. UBA6069 | reverse complement strand
CTTCTATTTGGATCAACTAATTCTAAAGCAGCAGCGTCGGTTTTAAGTAGATCCTCTTTTTTTCCAGATAAACAAACCCATCTGAAAGGACCGTAACCATAATCAAATAATTCAGGACCTAAAATATCTTCAACATATGATGGGAATATAAATCCGCCTTTATCATCTCTTCCATTTTTTGAGATTTCTTTAATACCTATATCATATATAGATTTTAAGAAGCTGTTACCATAATCAAAGAAATATACACCTTTATCAGTTAAATTTTTAATAACCTTATAGTGTTTTTCTAAAGTTTCATCAACTAATTTTCTAAAGGTTTTTCTATCTTCAGCTAGAAGTCTAGTTCTCTCTTCAAATGTTATTCCAACAGGACAATATCCACCATCATAAACAGCATGACAAGAGGTTTGATCAGATAATAAATCTATATGAATGTTGTTTTTATCAGCATATTCTAATAAATCTACAATGTTACCGTGATAAGCTATAGCATATGGAGTTTTAGAATCTATTTTTTCTTTTGCCAAAGCGAATGCCTCTGCAGGAGTAGAAAGGAACCTGTTTATCCATCCTTGCTCTAATCTAGTTTGAATTCTAGATAGATCTACCTCTGCGATAATAGAAACTCCTTTAGCTATTACAGTAGCTTTTCCTTGAGCTCCACTCATTCCACCAAGACCTGAAGTAACAAAAAGTTTTCCAGCTAAATCTCCATCAGCAGGAACACCACAGAAAAGTCTACCTGCATTTAAAATTGTTGAATAAGTTCCATGAACAATTCCCTGTGGGCCAATATACATCCATCCACCGGCTGTCATCTGACCATAGTTAGCCACTCCAAGTGCAGCAGCTCTTGCCCAGTTATCATAATCATCAAAAGCTCCAATCATAAGAGCATTAGTTATTATAACTCTAGGAGCAGAAGGGTGGGATTTAAAAACTCCAGTAGGATGACCAGAAGCTACAACAAGAGTTTGGTCCATAGTTATATTTTCTAAATATTTTTTAATTAATCTATATTGCATCCAGTTTTGACAAACTTGTCCTGTTTCACCATAAGTAACAAGTTCATAAGGATAAAGAGCGATATCAAAATCAAGGTTATTATCAATCATAACTTGAATAGCTTTAGCATCAGTACATTTCCCTTCGTATTCAAATATAGGTTTACCATAGATGTTACCAGTTGGTCTAAATCTATATCCATAGATTCTTCCGTAAGTTTGAAGTTCGTCTAAAAACTCAGGTGCAAGCATTTCGTGAAACTCTTCTGGAATATATCTAAGAGCATTTTTTAGAGAGAGAGCAATCTCATCCTTTTCTAAATGAACAACTCTTTTAGGAGCTCTTCTGATTTTAGGATCAAATTTTAGAGTCTCTAAAGGAATATCATGGGCAGTTAATTTGATAGTCATAGCATTGAAAATTTCTTGATTTAACATAATCTCCTCCAGTAAATAAAATATATTTAAGAACAGTAATTTATTACCTCATAAATTCACAAAAATAAAATATATTCTATATAGAATTATAATTTAAAAAATATACAATATAAATAAAGTCATAAAAATAAAAATGAAAAATTTTTTTCAAAAAAAGATTGACATTTTCATAGTAAATCTGATATTATCATTTCAAATAAAAAAATTAAAGGAGAAAGCAGATGACTATGAAAAGGATTTTAAGGACACAAATTAAAATAACTAAAAAGAATATGTTTTTATGTGCCCTAAAAAACCATCTCATAAATTTTGTTATGCTATAGATTTTTTATTATTCTATAAAGTTACAATTGTATTTTGAGCCAGTGTTTTTATAGCACTGGTTTTTTTTATACTAAAAAATAAATAAAAATATAAAAAATTAGGAGGAGAGAGTTATGAAAAAGATTTTATCGTTAGTTTTATTCTGTGTTATGGGTATTTTAAGTTTTGGAAGTGATGTTTTATATGTAGGAACAAATGCAGAGTTTGCACCCTTTGAATATTTAGAAAATGGAGAGATTGTTGGATTTGATATTGACTTAATAAATAAAGTTGGAGAGAAAATTGGAAAAGAGATAAAGATAAAAAATATTACTTTCGATGGATTGTTACCTGCACTCCAAACGAATAAGTTAGACTTAGTTATTGCAGGGATGACAATGACAGCTGAAAGAGAAAAATTTGTTGATTTCTCAGATGATTATTTTGTTGCTAATCAAGTTATAGTAGTTCCTGAAAAGGATTCTAGTATTGTGAGCTTAGAAGCGTTAAAAGGAAAAAAAGTAGGAGTAGTATTGGGGTATACCGGAGATTTAATGGTTTCAAAAATAGAAGGAGTAGATAAAGTTCAGTATAATTCAGCACCAGGAGCAATAATGGCTTTAACTTCAGGCAAGATAGATGCGATGATACTTGATTCAGCTCCAGCAATGAGCTATATATCACAAAATAAAGGATTAAAAGTAGTGAAAATAGATGCTGAAGAGGAGAAGTATGCTATAGCTGTTGCTAAAGGAAAAAAAGACCTTGTAGAATCAATAAATAAAGCTTTAAAAGAGATAAAAGAAGAGGGAACTTACGACGAATTAATTGTGAAATATTTTAAATAGGGAGGAAGTTATGAAAGAAAAGGTTATTTTAGCATATTCTGGGGGATTAGATACATCGGTTATAGTACCGTGGTTAAAGGAAAATTATGATTATGAGGTTATAGCTGTTGCTGTTGATGTAGGACAAAAAGAGGACTTCAAAGCGATTGAAGAAAAAGCCTATGTAACAGGAGCATCAAAATTTTATTTAGTGGATAAAGTAGAGGAATTTGTAAATGATTATATATTTCCAACATTGAAAGCTGGAGCAATCTACGAAAACAGATATCTGTTAGGAACCTCTACTGCAAGACCTGTAATTGGAAAAGCTTTAGTAGAGATAGCTCATAAAGAGGGAGCGAAATATATTTCACATGGAGCAACAGGAAAAGGAAATGATCAGGTTAGATTTGAGCTAGCTATAAAGGCTCTGGATCCATCTTTGAAGGTGATAGCTCCATGGCGTATTTGGGATATAAAATCAAGAGAGGAGGAGATTCAATATTTAGAAGAAAAAGGCATAAAATTACCGTTTCATAAAAAATCTCCATATAGCAGAGATGAAAATCTTTTCCATGTTAGCCATGAAGGATTTGATTTAGAGTATCCGTCAAAAGAGCCAAATTTTGAAAATGTTTTACAATGGGTAAAAACATTAGAAAATGCTAAAGAAGAGAGTGAATATATAACTTTAGAGTTTATAAAAGGAGTTCCTGTAGCTTTAAATGGAGAAAAAATGTCTGGTGTTCAGATTATAAAAAAACTTAATAAAATAGGTGGAGAGCATGGAATTGGTGTTTTAGATATGGTTGAAAATAGATTGGTTGGAATGAAATCTAGAGGAGTATACGAAACACCTGGGGGAACAATTTTATATTTTGCCCATGAAGAGCTAGAAAGATTATGCTTAGATAAAGATACTTATCAAGAAAAATTAAAGTTATCTCATGATTTTTCAAAATTAGTTTACAATGGTCAATGGTTTACAACTTTAAGAGCAGCTATCTCAGCTTTTGTAGATGTGACACAGGAGTTTGTGACAGGAGAAGTAAAATTAAAATTATATAAAGGAAATATAATTTTAGCAGGTACTACATCACCATTTTCTTTATACTCAGAGGAGTACTCAACGTTTGAAAAAGACAGTGTTTATAACCAACAGGACGCAGAAGGATTTATAAATCTATTTGGGCTTCCAATTAAAATAGAAGCTCTATTAAGAAAAAAGTTTTGACATTCGAAAAGAAAAATGATATTCTACTTTAAATTAATATTTGATAGAGGTTGCGAAATTTAAGAGTAAATAGACTAAGATTTAGTAGGTCAAAGAGGTCTGTTGAAAGGAAAGTTCGCCGAAGCTCAACTTTTTCTACTAGAAAGATGAGCTGGGTGTATAAAGAAGATTTATACAACTGTCACCAGAATGGTGTTGTGCTATCGTAGATTATTATTTTAAGCTAACATAGTTGAAATGAGTTTTTCAGACGATAGTTATTTTTTAACTATCGTTTTTTTTATTATAATATCATCGGAGGGTACTAATGAGAGTAGTAAAAAAATTTGGTGGAAGTTCAGTTGCAACAACAGAAAAAATAAGAAATATAGCTATGGATATAGCTAAAAATTATGAAGAGGGCGATGAAGTTGTAATTGTAGTTTCAGCAATGGGTAAGACAACGGATGCACTTATAAAGTTGGCTAAGGAGATATCGGATACTCCAGATGTTAGAGAATTAGATTCTCTGTTATCAACAGGAGAGCAACAGACAACTTCTCTTTTGAGTATGGCTTTAAAAGAGCAAGGGTGTAAGGCGATATCTTTAACGGGAGCTCAAGCAGGGATTAGAACTGGTGGAGTTCATACAAAAAATAAGATAGAGAGTATAAAAATAGATAGAATAGAGAAACATCTAAAGGATGGAAAGATTGTTATCGTTGCAGGCTTTCAAGGTATAAATGAAAATGGAGATGTGACAACCCTTGGAAGAGGTGGATCAGATACAAGTGCAGTGGCTTTAGCGGCAGCATTAAAATGTGATTGTGAGATTTATACAGATGTTACAGGAATTTTTGGAGTAGACCCTAGAGTCTATAAGAATGCAAAAAAACTAGAAAAAATTTCATACGAGGAGATGATGGAGATGGCAAATTTAGGAGCTGGTGTAATGGAGACAAGAGCGGTTGAGATAGGGAAAAAGTATGGAGTGAGAATATACGTAGGGCAGACTTTAGGAGTTGAGACAGGTACATATATTTGTGATAGCAATGAAATAATAGAGAAAAAAGCTGTGACTGGAATATCTATAAATAAAAATGTTATAATGGTAAATCTAGAGAATTTTTCAGGAGTACCTAAAAATATAGCTACTGTATTTAATAACCTTGCAAATCATAGTGTAAACGTGGATATGATATCACAAAATGAGGTGCAAAATATAAAAGGAAGTATTGGATTTACATGTCCATTAACAGATGACCATTTCTTAAATAACTCATTAGAGGATATTAGAAAGGAGATTCCTGATATAGAGGTTACAAAAAGAACAGGAGTGGTAAAAATCTCTTTAGTAGGAATTGGAATGATAAGTAACTTTGGAGTAGCAGCAAAAGTATTCGAAGTTTTAGCAGATATAGATGCGGCGTTTTACCAATGTACAACATCAGAGATTTCAATATCGTTAATCATAAAAGAGGATGAAGCGGTAAAAGTAGTAGAAAGACTAGCAGAAGTATTTTCAATATAATGGGAGGGAAACAATGTATAATATAGCGATAGTTGGAGCGAGTGGACTTGTAGGAGGAACATTTTTAAAAGTTTTAGAGGAGAGGGATTTACCAATAGATAATCTATATCTATTTGCATCAGCTCGTTCGGCTGGAAAAGAGGTTACTTTTAAAGGAAAAACTTTAGTTATAGAGGAGCTAA
Source organism: Cetobacterium sp. UBA6069 (assembly GCA_002428805.1). GTDB lineage: Bacteria > Fusobacteriota > Fusobacteriia > Fusobacteriales > Fusobacteriaceae > Cetobacterium_A. Next base: position 71,490 of record DIXX01000003.1, on the reverse strand, counting down.
CTGAAAATAGTTTTGATAGAAAAATAGATATAGCATTATTTTCAGCGGGTGGAGATATAAGTAAAAAGTTTGCACCGATAGCAAGTGGAAAAGGTGTAGTTGTAGTTGATAATAGTAGTGCTTGGAGAATGGATGAAACAGTTCCTTTAGTTGTACCAGAAGTAAATCCAGAGGATATATTTAAAAACAGTGGAATAATAGCTAATCCAAATTGTTCAACGATTCAATCGGTTGTTCCTTTAAAAGTAATTCATGACCTTTATGGAATAAAAAGAGTTGTTTACTCAACTTATCAAGCTGTGTCTGGAAGTGGAATAAAAGGTATTGAGGACCTAGAAAGAGGACTTAGAGGAGAAGCACCAAAAACTTATCCTCATCCAATAGTAAATAACTGTTTACCACAGATAGATTCTTTCTTAGATAATGGATATACAAAAGAAGAGGAAAAGATGATAAATGAAACTCGTAAGATTTTAGGCAACTGGGAGCTTCCTGTAACAGCGACTTGTGTTAGAGTTCCTGTTATGAATGGACACTCTGTATCTATAAATGTTGAATTAGAAAGAGAACCTAATATTGAAGAGTTAAAAGCTAACTTTAGAGAGTTTGATGGAATAACTTTAGAGGATGATATACAGAACAGTGTTTATCCTTTAGCTGCATCAGCAACAGGAAAAGATGATGTTTTTGTTGGGCGTATTAGAAAAGATTTTAGTATTCAAAATGGATTAAATCTTTGGGTTGTAGCTGATAACATAAGAAAAGGAGCAGCAACAAATGCAATACAGATTGCAGAAGTTTTAATGAAAAAGTAGTACGAGGAGAAAAAATGTTAAAAGTAAATCCAAATTTAGATAAAATAGAGATATCTGTTATTAGAAAAATAGCAGAAGCGTGTAGAGAGTATGAAGGTGGAGAAAAAGAGCTTATCAATTTGACAATTGGTGAGCCTGACTTACCTCAGCCAAAAGAGATAATAGATGGAACTATAGAGTATATGCAAAATGGAAACTTAGGTTATCCACAACTTGGTGGAATAATAGATTTAAGAGAAGAGATTGCTAAATCGTATAGAGAAAAGTATAGAGTTGATGTAAAGGCGGACGAGATAATTATAACAGTTGGAAGTACAGAAGGTTTATCGACTGCAATTAGAACTATTATACTACCCGGGGATGAGGTGATTACACCACTGCCAGTTTATCCAGGGTATGAGCCGTTGATAAATTTAGCAGGTGCTAGTTTAGTTAAAGTAGACACATCAAAAGATAGTTTTGAATTAACAGTGGAAACTTTGAAAAAATATGTAACCTCAAAAACAAAGGCAATAATTTTAAATTATCCATCAAATCCTTCTGGAGTTGTTATATCAAAAAAAAATAGAGATGAAATTTTAGAATTTGTAAAAGAAAATCACATCTATATAATAAGTGACGAGGTTTATAGTGAACTTATTTTTGATACAGAACATCATACGTTTTTAGATGATGGTTATAGAGAGAATGTAATTTTAGTAAATGGATTTTCAAAATCCCACTCATTGACAGGATGGAGAGTCGGTTACCTTATTGCGAGTAAAAAATTAAGAGATTATCTGATAAAGGTTCATCAATATGCTGTAACAGCTCCGAGTATAATCTCCCAAAGAGGAGCTCTTATAGCTGCTAGAAAGTGTCAAGATATAAGTAAGCAAGTTGGGATTTATAAGGAGCGTGCTCAGTTAGTTTATAAAAAATTGAAAGAAGCAAATATATCTGCAATAGAGCCCAAAGGAGCTATATATATATTTATTTCATTAGATGGCTTGACTGAGTTAGGATCTTTAGAATTTGCACAGAAATTTTTAGAAGAGGAGCGAGTAGCTGTAGTTCCAGGAATAGCGTTTGGAATGGATAACTACATTAGAATCTCTTTAGTGAAAGATAAAAAGATATTGAATGAGGCTATTGAAAGGTTTATTCATTTTGTAAAAAAATAAAAAATA
>DIXX01000003.1:24880-69223 GCA_002428805.1 Cetobacterium sp. UBA6069 | reverse complement strand
TTTTTAGCTATAAGTTGAGGTCTTGTGATAGCTCCCCCAACAACAACAGCGTATGATCCCATCTCCATAGCAGATCTAGATTTTTCTGGAGTATCAAAATTCCCTTCAGCAATAATAGGTTTTTTGCATTTAGCTATAAGTTCTTTTAAGACATCAAAGTTATTTAATCCTTTAGAATGCTCAGTGTAACCAACTAAAGTTGTTCCAATAAAATCAAATCCTAACTCTTCAGCACGAATTCCCTCTTCTACAGTTGATATATCGGCCATAAATTTTTGTTTTGGATACTTAACTTTTAGAGATTTTAAAAGCTCAATATCGGCGTTTATAGTTGCATCAAGAGCGATAACATCAATATCTGTGGCTATTAAAGCTTCTAACTCTTTTTCTGTTGGAGTTATATATGAAACCATTCCTTCGTAATCTTTTTTGATAATACCAATGATAGGTAGATTAACTATTTTTTTTATTTCTAAAATATCCTCAACTCCGTTAGCTCTAATACCTACTGCTCCCCCAATTTCAGCAGCTAGTGCCATTCTTCCCATAATAAAAGAACTATGTAGTGGTTCATTCTCCAATGCTTGACATGAAACAATAAGACCTTTATTCATAACACCCTCCTAAATAATTTTCATATTTATATTTTCAAATGAAAATAGTTTTCTTTTCATACTGTGAATATAACATATAAATTAAAAAAAAACAATAATAAGTAGAAAAATATTAGATAATATTTTTTCAAAAAAATAAAATATAAAAAAATATTGACATTTGAGAAGTATTGATATAAAATTTATAAAAAATTAAAAGAGGAGGAACTCATGAACAGATTTGAGAACATGTTAACTATAATTATAATAATATGCTTTCGGGTTTGGATTTGATGAGTTTTATCTCTGAAAATATTCAAGCCTTATTTTGTTATAAAAATAAAGGCTTGAGCAAAAGGTAAGAATTTCTAAGAGCTTAAGTCTACGGATTTAGGCTCTTTTTTTTATAATTTTTTAAACTGAGGGAGGTTAAGATGAGAAGTGAAGTAGTAACAAAAGGGTTAAGTAAAGCACCACATAGAGCACTTTTTTATTCGATGGGGTTAACAGAAAAAGAGATAGCGCTTCCTAAAGTTGGAATCGTAAATTCATACAATGAGATTGTACCTGGGCATAGTCATTTAAAAGAACTTGTTGAAGAGGTTAAAGCTGGAATCTATATGAGTGGTGGAGTACCAATGGAGTTCAATACAATAGCTATTTGTGATGGAATAGCTATGGGACATGAAGGAATGAATAATTCACTTCCAACAAGAGAGATTATAGCTGACTCAATCGAGGCAACAGCCTATGCAATGCCATTTGATGCTTTGGTTTTCATGCCAAGTTGTGATAAAGTTGTTCCCGGGATGTTGATGGCTGCAGTAAGATTAAATCTTCCTTCAATTTTTATAAGTGGAGGTCCTATGTTAGCAGGAAAATTTAAAGGAAAGAAAATTGGTATTTCAGATTTATTTGAATACGTAGGAAAAGTACAGACTGGAAAGATGTCCTTAGATGAGCTAAATGAAGCGGAACATGAAGTGTGTAAAACATGTGGATCGTGTTCAGGGATGTATACTGCAAACACTATGAACTGTTTAACGGAAGCTTTGGGAATTTCACTTCCAAAGAACGGAACATTACCAGCTGTATATTCTGAAAGAAAAAGATTAGCTAAAGAGTCTGGAATCCAAGTCATGGAGTTACTTAAAAAGAAGATTAAAGCTAGAGATATTATAAACTCAGAAAGCTTATATAACTCGGTCCTTGTGGATATGGCCTTAGGTGGTTCAACAAACACAGCTCTTCATCTACCTGCAGTTGCCTATGAATGTGGAATAAACTTAAATTTAGATATTTTTGATGAAGTATCTAAAAATACAAAGCAGATAGTAAAATTATCTCCTGCTAGTTCATATTTTATAGAAGATTTTGATGAAGCTGGAGGTGTAAGTGCAGTTTTAAAAGTTTTAAAAGAAAATAATCTTTTAAAATCAAATCTAAGTGTAACATTAAAAGATATTTTAGAGGTTGCAGAAAAGGGTAGAGTTTTAGATAAAGATATAATTAGAGATTTTAATAATCCTTATTTTAATTCAGGAGGACTATCTATATTAAAAGGAAATTTAGCTCCTAAAGGAGCCGTTGTAAAATCAGGAGCAGTTCATCCAACTATGTTAGTTCATAAGGGAAAGGCTAAGGTATTTGATTCAGAAGAAAAGGCAAGTGAAGCAATTTTAGGTGGAAAGATTGAAAAAGGAGATGTTATTGTAATTAGATATGAAGGTCCCAAAGGAGGACCTGGTATGAGAGAGATGTTATCGCCAACGGGTGCATTAGCAGGAATGGGATTAGATATGTATTGTGCTTTAATAACAGATGGAAGATTTTCGGGTGGATCTAGGGGAGCTGCAATAGGCCATGTATCACCAGAAGCTTTAGATGGAGGAGTTATAGCTTATGTAAAAGATGGAGATTATATTGAGATAGATATTCATAATAAAAAATTAGATCTTCTAGTCTCAGAAGAAGAGGTAGAGATTAGAAAGAAATCTATGTCTATTTTACAAAAAAATATAAAAAATAGAATGTTACAAAAATATATGAAATTAGTTTCGGACTCGTCAGAGGGGGCTGTTACAAGATAGGAGGAGAGAATGGAGAAAATATCAGGAGCTAAAATAGTTTTAGAGACGTTAAAATATTTAGGAGTTCAGGATATATTTGGATATCCTGGTGGTGCAGTCATTCCTATATATGATGCACTGTATGATTTTGAGGGCATAAATCACTATATGGCAAGGCATGAACAAGGCGCAGTACACAGTGCAGATGGGTACGCAAGAACTAAAAGAGTTCCTGGAGTTTGTTTAGCTACATCTGGACCTGGAGCAACAAATTTAGTTACAGGAATTATGACTGCACATATGGATTCAATTCCACTTCTTGTTATAACAGGACAGGTAAGTACATCGTTTTTAGGAAAAGATTCCTTTCAAGAGAGCGATATTCTTGGAATAACCTCACCAGTTACTAAAAATAACTACTTGGTAAGAGAAATATGTGAACTTCCAGAGATATTAAAGGAGGCATATATGTTATCTAAGCATGGAAGACCTGGCCCTGTTTTAGTAGATATCCCTAAAAATATTCAAGAAGAAAAAATAGAATATACATTATTTAAAAAGCTTTTAAATGAGAAAATTGGAGAGATTAACAAATTTAAGCCATCTTATAAAAATACTCATATATTGGAGTTTGAAAACTATTTTAACACTTCTAAAAAACCAGTTTTAGTTGTGGGGGGAGGAGTTTTAAATAGCGGTTGTATAAAAGAAGTGAGAGAGTTTGTAAGTAGAACTAAAATTCCAGTTGTGTCTACTCTAATGGGATTAGGAATATTTACTAAAGAGGATAAAGGATATCTAGGTATGATAGGTATGCATGGTTTAATAGAAGCAAATAGAGCTGTTGATGAATGTGATTTACTGATATGCATTGGAATGCGATTTGACGATAGAATTATAGGTGACAAAACTAAGTTTTCACCAAATTCAAAGAAGATTCATATTGAGTTAGATAGAGCAGAAGTAAATAAAAATATAGTTGTAGATTTGCCAATTATAGGTGATGCAAAAGATATTTTAGAGAAAATTTTACTACTGAATCTGAAGAGTAACTTTATATATTGGAGAGACAGCTTTAGAGTAGAAAATGTTTTAGAAAAAAAGAGTTTAAATCAAATAGCAGCTTTAAATATTTTAAATGAAGTTTTAGATGAAAGATATATTGTTGTAACTGATGTTGGACAGCATCAGATGTTTACAGCTCAACATTTAGATATAAAAAAACCATTTCAATTTTGTACATCGGGAGGAGCTGGGACTATGGGTTATGGGCTTCCTGCTGCTATTGGAGCACAAGTAGCAAATCAAGATAAGAAAGTTGTAGTTATAGTTGGAGATGGTGGATTTCAAATGAATCAGCAGGAATTGATTTTGTTAGCACAGTATAACCTTCCTGTTAAAATACTTATCTTCAATAATGGAGCTCTTGGAATGGTAAAGCAGTGGCAAGAACTTTTTAACAATAAAAGATATTCGAGTGTAATTTTAGATATGAATCCAGATTTTGTAAAGTTAGGGAATGCTCATTTTATAGAGGGAGAAAAAATTGATAATTTTAATAACTTAGAAAAAATAAAAGATATTTTAGAGAATGATAAACCATATTTAATAGATTTACAAATGTCTTATGAGCATAATGTTTATCCAATAATACCGGCGGGTAAATCATATGAGCATACTATTGGAGGTAAATAAAATTGGAAGCTAAAAGAATACTTTTAATAATGAAAAATAAGCCAGGAGTTCTAAATAAGATATCAGGGCTCTTTCAAAAAAGAGGAATAAATATTGAAAATATAACAGCAGGAGAGGGATATCCAGAGAACACAGTCAGAATGACAATAACTGGATTTTGGGATGATTATACATTAAATCAGGTTATTGTTCAAGCTGAAAAGTTGTTTGATGTAGAATTTATAAAAGCATTTTGTAAAGATAGTGTCTTAAGAGAGTTAGTTTTAATAAAAGTTAAAGTGGATTCTAAAAATAGACAGGAGCTACTTCAAATTTTAGACATATATCGAGGCTCTGTAGTAGATGTAGCTCTTGAAAGTTTAATAATTGAAATTACAGGGGATATAGGAAAAATAGATGGGTTTTTAAAACTAATTAAAAATTTTGATATTTTAGAGATTGCAAGAACAGGTGTTTCTGCAATGACTAGAGGATTAGAAGTTTAAAAATAAAAAATAGATTATAGGAGGAGTTGTTATGAGTTTATTAGGAAAGAAAGTTGTGGTATTTGGATATGGTTCTCAAGGGCATGCTCATGCACTTAATTTAAAAAATTGCGGGTATGATGTAAGTGTAGCTTTAAGAGAGGATAGTAAAAGTTGGGAAAAAGCTGAAAGTGATGGTTTTCAAGTATTAGATTTAAAAGATGGAGCAAAGTTTGCAGATGTTGCTATGCTTTTAGTTCCAGATGAAAATCAACCAGAGTTATATCGAGACTATTTAAAAGATGGGTTGAAAGAGGGGGCTTTTTTAGGATTTGCTCATGGTTTTAATATTCATTATTCACAGATTTCTCCGAGAAAAGATTTGAACGTTTTTATGGTAGCTCCAAAATCACCTGGACATAAAGTTAGAGAGAAGTTTCTAGAGAAAGAGGGAGTTCCAGCATTAATTTCTGTATATCAAGATCCTTCAAAACAAACATTACAATTAGCAAAAGATTGGGCTAAAGGTGTTTGCTTAGATTTAGGTGTTTTAGAAACTACTTTTAAAGAAGAAACAGAAACAGATTTATTTGGAGAGCAGGCAGTGTTATGTGGTGGCTTAGTTGAGCTTATGAAAGCAGGATATGAAACACTTTTAAATGCTGGATATGATGAAAAGTTGGCATATTTTGAATGTGTTCATGAAATGAAGTTGATTGTTGATTTGATTTACTCAAAAGGGTTTGCAGCGATGAGAGAATCAATTTCTAATACAGCAGAGTATGGAGACTATGTAACAGGTAAAAAGATTGTAACAAAAGAGAGCAGAGAAAATATGAAAGATATTTTAGAAAATATTCAAAATGGAAGATTTGCCAAAGATTTTATTTTAGAGGGACAAGCTGGATATCCGATTTTAAAAACAATGAGAAAGAGATGTAGAGATGAAAAAATTGAGATTGTTGGAAATGAGTTGAGAGATATGATGTTTAAAAAATAAAAATATCTGTAAATCGGCAAAAATAGTTCAAAAAATATGATGAGATTACAAATAACTAAACATTATGAATATATGATATAATCCTTTAAATAAGAAAAATATTTAAAGGAGAAAATCAATGATAAGAAAATTAGAAAATAGAGATATAGATAGAGTGGCACAAATTTGGTTTGAAGCAAATAAAGAAGCACATAATTTTATTCCAGAGATTTATTGGGAAGGAAAATATGAAGAAGTAAAAACCATGTTACCTGAAGCAGAAGTTCATGTATATGAAGTTCAAGGTGAAATTGAAGGATTTGTAGGTGTTGTAGATACTTATATAGCCGGTATTTTTGTTTCGAAATTATTTCAATCGAGAGGCATTGGAAAAGCGTTGTTAGATTATATAAAAAGTGATAAGAGTGCTTTGATATTGAGTGTTTACAAAAAAAATGAAAGAGCAAAGAGGTTTTATGAAAGAGAAGGGTTTAAAGTTATATCTGAAAAAATTGATGAAAATACATCTGAGGAAGAGTTTGTAATGAGATGGAAAAAGTTATAGAAAAATAAGACCAAATATTAAATGATTTGGTCTTGTTTTATTTTAGAATTGCTTCGATAGTGAGTTGCATCTTATATCTTAATGAGGGATCCTCTAGCAAGATTGTTGAGATTAAATCGAAGAGGTACATGGTTGAAAATTGTGTGTTTATAAAATCTCTTTTGTTTATAAAGTTAGAAGCACATATTAGAATTAACTTGTCAGAATAGCTTGCTAAACTACTATTAGGCAAACTAGTCACTCCAATTGTTTTAGCTCCATTTTTTTGAGCTACTCTAAAAGAGTCTATAACCTCTTTAGTTTCTCCAGAAATAGATATTCCAATAACAAGATCTCCTTCTTTTAAAATTGCACTATTTATAATCATCATATGAGAGTCAGTGATAGATGAAACGTTAAATCCCATTCTTAAAAGCCTTTGCATAAACTCTTGTCCACTTAAACCAGAACTACCAGCCCCATAGATATATATTTTTTTAGCAGTTTTAATCTCTTCAATAACTTTTAATATAAGTTCTTTATTGAGAAGTTGATTTGATTTTTCAACTACCTCAGTATAATAGTCATGAACTGCAGAGAAAATATCCTCATCTTTTCTAGTAGAGTTAACAGAGTCAGCGTTCAATTTCATTTTCATCTGAACAAAGCTTTCACAATTTATTTTTTTTGAAAATCTTGTAATAGTTGAAGTTGAAGCTCCAATAGCTTTTGATAAATTAGTAATTGATATATTTTCAATGTTACTTTTATTTTCTAAGATATAGTCAGCAATCTCTTTTTCTTTAGAAGATAGGTGACTATATTTTTGTTTTATCTCATAGATAACGTCCAAAAAAATCCCTCCTAGGAATATGATAATATAATAATATCATAAATATTTACTTAAAAAAACTGTTATTTCTATGATATAATTATTTTTGAAAAAGATTCTATTGGAGTGAGTTATGGAGAAAAAAATAAGAGTGACATTACCAAAGAGAATAGCTGAAATATTAGAGAGTGATATAGAGGAGTTTTTTATAAAAAAAAATACTTTGTTGAATTATCTATATGAAGAGTATGCAAAAGAGGGTTATACAAGACTAGAAGTTGAGGTTGATAAAAGTGAAACTTCAGTTATACAGTTCAATTTAAATAAAAAAAATCTTAGAGGATATTATAATTTTTTAGAAGAGAATAAAATTCAAAATGAATCAGAATTTTTTAGAGAGATTTTAAGTGATTACTCTGAAAATTGTAAAAAGAAAAGAGAGCTTTTTCTTTTCAAAGAAAAAGTAGAGAGAATTAATGATTCTATTGCTGAGAGAAAATTGATAAAAGTAAACTTCAGAGATGGTAAGAGTATTGAGGTTGAACCATATTTGATTGAGAGCTCTAAGTTAGAGGTTGCAAATTATCTGTTTTGTTATAATTTAAAAGAAAAATTGTGGAAAAATTATAGAATAAAGTATATAGATTCAGTTTATACAAAAAATAGTAATTTTAAAATAAGAGATATAGATTTTATTCAAAGGATGAAAGAGGATTTTGATCCATTTATCTCTTTTGGAAAAAAAGTAAAAATAAGATTAACAAATTCTGGAGAAAATCTATTTAAAGAGCTTCAAACAAATCGACCTAAAGTTATTCAAAAAAATTTAAATGAATATATCTTAGAGTGCTCTGAAGAAAAAGCTAAAAGATACTTTAGTTTCTTTTTAGATGAAGTGGAGATTTTAGAGCCCATCGAGTTGAGAGAGTGGTTTAAAAATAAATACAAAAAAGCTTTAGAGCAATATAAAAAATAAAGGAACGAACTAAAATCTTAGCTCGTTCCTTTTTCTTAAAATTTAAAGTTATGACATCTTTTTAAGGTCATCAATAGAGTAACCTAAAGAAACTCCTTTGTCCCATCTTATAATAGGAGTTTTAAAAAGAATTGGACTTTCTAAAAGAAGCTCTTCAGTATCATAAACCATATACTCTAAATTTCTTTTTTTGTACTCATTACTAGATTTATCTAGCAATTCTTCAATATCAAAATATCTTAAAAAAGTATCTAGCTCTTTTTTAGAAGGAGCTTTTTCCATAAGATCAATAAATTGAAATTTTATATTTCTCTCTTTAAAAAATCTTTGAACTTTTTTAGTTTCATTGCAGTTTTTTCTGCCAAAAATTTGTATTATCATATCACACCTCTATATATCTCCATTTTCCTTGTCTGAATCTGTATAAACAAGCTATACCTCTATAAGTTAAATCAATAATCATAACCATCCAAGCACCATTTAATCCAAAGTTAAATACGTAAAGGAACAGGTATGTAAGTGGAATTCTTATAAGAAACATTCCTAAAGATGTTATCCAAAGAACAGATTTTGTATCTCCAGCTCCTCTTAAAGCCCCACTTAAAACCATAGAAACAGCAAGGATAGGTTGAGCTATTGAAACAATTCTAAGAGCTGAGCTAGCCATAGGAACAATATTTTGTTCTTTTGTAAACATAGATATAACCAATTTAGGAAAGACCATAAAGATAAAACCAAATGCAGTCATAACTACCATAGCTAAAAACATATTTAGATAACCAGCTTTTTTAGCATCTTGGTATTTTCTAGCTCCTAGATGCTGACCAACAAGAGCAGTTCCTGCAACAGAGAATCCTAATCCAAGATTGAAAGAGAAGGATTCAGCTGTAAGAGCAATCTTGTGAGCAGCGTATTGAAGAGTTCCAAGGTTTATAACCATAGCTTCAAATATAAGCATTCCAATTCTAAATATACTTTGTTCACCAGCAGATGGAATTCCAACTTTTATAAGTCTTTTACAAACCTCTTTTTTTATTTTAAAATCTTTTCGAGTTAGAGCTATACAATAGTTTTTCTTATATATTATAAGAAAAGAGAATATAAGAGTAACTATTCCTCTTGAAATTGTAGTTGCAATTCCAGCTCCAAGTACACCAAGATTTAATACAAAAATAAAGATGTAGTTCAGAAGTATATTTGAGAAAATACTTATAGTATTATTTATCATTGGAATCTTTGATTTACTTATAGATCTAAATCCATAAGAGAAAATAATGTTAAAACACAGGAATGGAATTCCTAAAGAAACGACTTTCAAATAGCTTAGAGCGTCACCTATAGGTTGATTTTGACTGATAAGCTCTAAAATATTTTTTCCAAAAATGATAAAAGCAATTGTAACAATAAGAGCAGCAGGAATCCCCAATATTAAACTCTGACTCATACCATCTCGAGCTTCAGAGTAACTTTTAGCTCCATATGCTCTACTTACCATAGCTGTAGTTCCAACACTTATAGCAAAAAATATTGGTATTACAGTTAAGACGGGTGCAGTTCCAAGTCCGACAGCCGCAATTGCCTCAGGTCCAAGCCTACCAACCATAATCAAATCGAAGAAACCAAGTAGTGTTTGTACAAACATATCAACAATAGTAGGTAAAGCGATTGTAAAAATTGATAAAATCTCGTTTTTGTTTTCTCTCCATAAAGAGCGAAGTCGTTTCAAAATAATCCCTCCAAATTTTCATTCTAAAGGGTATTATACTTTAAAAAATTTAAAATTGATATATAAAATTTTGGGCAGGTAATTTTTTATGAATGATACCATTTTCATATAGCCAATTTATATTTTTTTCCCAGATCTCTTCATTTTGATTTAAGAATTTAGCGTTCTCAGTTTCCATAATTGGTAGCAGAATTTCTAAACTTTCTCTTTCAACAATTTCACTTAAGGGAAACTGCTCAGTAGCTTGCTTAGAAAGTAAAAGCTTTAAAGCTTCTTCTGGATTGTTTTGTACATCGTAGAACCCTTTTTTCATCGCTTTTAAAACTTTTTCATAAGTATCTTTGTTTTGGTTTAACAGTTCTTCGTTTGCAACTAAGATAAGCTCATAAGCCTGAGGAATTCCAAAGTTATCTATAAGGAAGTAGTTTATATCGATACCTTTCTCTTTTATAACAGGAACCTCATGGTTAACCATATTGCCAATTGTAAAATCAACTCTATTTGTTATCATTGCTGTCAATAGTTCAAATCCAACATCGATTATTTTTAAAGATTGTGGGTTTAAATTCTCAGATTTCATCATAGAGTTAAGATATGCTTCAGATAAAATACCACCACTTGTTCCAGCAATTTTATTTTGGAAATCTTTTGGTGAAGTTATATTTTTCTCTTTTAAAGAGATAACTGTATTTACAGATCTTTGAAGAACAGCTCCAAAAGATTTTATAGGAACATTTTCGTTCGCTTTAGCCATAACCACACTATTAAGATAAGAGATTCCTATATCAGCTTTTTTTGCAGCTGGCAGAGTTAGAGAATCAGATGGTGAAGAGGGATATATTATATTAAGCTTGATTCCCTCCTCTTCAAAGTATCCTTTTTCAATAGCTGTGTATAGAAAAGAGTGAACAGCATTTGGGTACCAATCCAAGATTATAGAAATTTCTTTTAGATTTTTATTTTTTTCTAGATTTTTTGAATTACAACTGAAAAGTAAAACTGTTAAACTAAAGATAGTTAATAATTTTTTCACTATTTGTTCCTCCAATGTAGAATTTTATTTTCTATAAGATTGATTGTTCTAACCAAAGATATTGCTAAAATAGAGATTATAACAATAGGAGCAAAAACTCCCGCTCCATCAAGTTGAGACATCATTCTTTTACTGAAATATCCGAGTCCAGAAGAAGCTCCAAGCCATTCTCCGATAGCAGATCCAATTAAAACCAAAGGTACACTCATTTTTAAAGCCGAGAAAAAATTTGGTAAAGCTCTCGGAATTTTTAGTTTTAAAAATATCTGAACTTTTGAAGCCTTTAAACTTTTAAAATAGTTAATCTCATCTTGTTCGACATTTTGAAGACCATTATATATGGTAATCGTTATTGGGAAAAATGAGATTATGACTGAAACAATAACTTTACTCCAAATAGAATAGCCAAACCATAATATAAAAATAGGTGCTAAAGCTGTAATTGGAATAGTTTGACTAGCGACAATCAAAGGATAGATAGCTTCATAAACTATTTTGTTAAAATCCATAGATATTGCTAAAATTACCCCTAAGATTAAGGTTAAAATAGATGCGATAACCGCAATTCCTAGAGTTGCAGGAAGATGAGTTAAGAAAAGACTCTCTTTTAATGTCCAAATCTTTATAATTATATTGATTGGAGTTGGAAGTATATAACCTTTATTTAGGACTCTTCCTAGAATTTCCCAGCAAATAAAAAATAGTAACACAGAGATTGTACCAGGGTTAAATTTTTTCATCATTGACTCCTTTCACAGAGTTCAGAATCTCTTTTTTTAATTTTGCGGCCTCTTCAAAAGTTATGTTTTTAGGAACCAAGAACTCTTTAAAAGATGTAAGTGGTTTTTCATGACAGACTAATATACGATTTGATAAAAATATAGCTTCATCAATATCATGTGTAATAAAAATCATACTTTTTTTGAGAGAGTTTAAACTATCTAAAAGCCAACCTTGTAAATCTTCACGAGTGAGGGCATCAAGAGCAGAGAAAGGTTCATCTAAAAGAAGCAAGTCCCCTTTACTCATAAGAGTCCTAATTAAAGAGATCCGTTGCTTCATTCCTCCTGAAAGCTCTTTCGGATATTTATCAACATAATTTAAAAGATTGAATCTTTTTAAAAGATTTATGGCATTTTTTTTCTCTTCAACTAAATCGCCATTTCTTATCTCTATCGGAAGAAGAATGTTTTGGAGAATGGTCCTCCAAGGTAGAAGAGTATCTGATTGAGGCATGTATGAGATACTTTTTATAAATATATCTCCACCAATTGGTTTTTCAATTCCTGCTAAGATTTTTATAACGGTTGATTTTCCACAGCCACTGCTACCAACAATACTAACTAGTTCATTATTTTTAACTTGGAATGATAGATTTTTTAAAATTGGTAGATCATCTTTATAATTAAAGGTAAGGTTGTTAACATTAAGAATATCCATTTTAATGAGACCCTTTATAAGACATATCCCAGAACTTATATTCGTAGATACTACAGTTGATAAATATAGTTTTCAAGTGTTTTTTTTCTTCAGCAGAGATATTTTCACAATATTTTTCCACGAGCTCAATATTCCAATTTGTAAGTTCTTCATAGGTAGAAGATGAGTATGTTTTAATCCAATCGCTGTAGAAGTCTTGATCAGTTCCGTAAAGCTCTTTTAGTTTATCTCCTATCATTTTATAGCTCCACATGCAAGAAAGAGCAGCAACCGCAATCTCTTTTATATCTCCACAATGAGAAGCAGAAAGCATATAGCTTGTATAAGAAATATTATCTAAAGTTGGTTCAACTTTAAAGATATCCTCTTCGGTAATTCCTAACTTTTTCATATAAACTCTATGTATTCCCATCTCTGAGTTTAAAATTCCATCAGTAAGTTTTGCAAATTTTTTCATATCATTTTCATTTTTACTTTTTATAACTCCAAGAGCAAAAAGTTTTGCATATTCTAAAAGGTAAAGATAGTCTTGAATAATATAAAACTTAAACTTCTCTTTTTCTAAAGTATTTTCTCCTATTCCTTTTACAAATGGATGCTCATAGTAGCTATCCCAAATATCTTTTGCACTTAAATATAACTCATTTGAAAACATAAAATCCTCCTGTAAAATTATTAAAATAAAAAAAGCTATTTTCCAAAAAATAGGAAAATAGCTTTTTGAACACAATTATTAGAAGATAAAAGTGTTAAGACTACTTCCCTACGCTAGTATTAACTAGATCAGGTTCTAAGGGTAAAATCTCAGCCCGAAGGCACCCCTAGTAGTTTATAAATTATTTAATTATTAGAACGGGAATTCGTCCTCATCAAAAGATGATCCACCGAAGTCGTCTTTTGATGGTGCCTCAGCAGCTTTAGGTGCTGAGTAAGATGGTGTTGGTGCGAAGTCATTTGATGGAGAAGCCTCTCCTCTTCCTTCAACAAACTCCATGCTTTCAACTAGTACATCGTAGCTAGTTTTTTTCTCTCCATTTACTTCATATCTATTCATTTGAAGTCTACCGTTAACAGCAACTTTTCTTCCTTTTCTTAGGTACTCACCAATAAGTTCAGCTGTCTTTCCGAAAGCAACACAGTTGATGAAATCTGCTTCTCCTTTAGAAAAAGGTCTGTCAACAGCTAAGCTGAATCTTGAGTAAGCCTTTCCACTTTGTCCAAATTTAAGTTCAGGATCTCTAGTTAAACGTCCAATTAATACAACTAGATTCATAAATACCTCCTATATTTTAGTTTATATATCCAAATTATAACAGAAAAATAGAAAAAATAATATTTATTTATAAAATAATTTTTTTTATAAAGGTAGTCTATATGGTATAATGATATGAAAAATGTAAAATGAATGAAAGGGGAAAAGATGAAAAAAGCAGTTTTATTAGATGTAAGTGCAATAATGTACAGAGCTTTTTATGGAAATCTTAATTTTAGAACTAAAAACGAGCCAACAGGAGCGGTTTATGGGTTTATAAATACACTTTTGAGTGTAATAAATCAGTTAGAACCTGATTATATAGGAGCTGCTTTTGATGTGAAAAGAGCGACTCTGAAAAGAAGTGAGATGTTTAAAGATTATAAGGCTAAAAGAGATGCTGCCCCTGAGGATTTAGTAGTTCAAATTCCGAGGATAGAGGAACTTTTAGATTGTTTTGGAATAAAGAAATTTAAAATAGATGGTTATGAAGCTGATGATGTACTTGGAAGTTTGGCTAAAGATTTAGCCGCAAAAGGGATTGAATCGTATGTAATAACTGGAGATAAAGATTTATCTCAAATATTAAACGACCACGTAAATATCGCTCTTTTAGGAAAAGGAGATGGTGGCGGTTTAAAAATACTTAGAACAGAAGAGGATGTAATCGAGCAACTGGGTGTAAAACCTAATATGATTCCAGATTTATTTGGATTAATTGGAGATACGAGTGATGGAATACCAGGTGTTAGAAAGATTGGATCTAAAAAAGCTATCCCAATGTTAGAGAAATATGGAAACTTAGAAGGGATATATGAAAATATAGATTCTTTAACAGAGCTTCCAGGAATTGGGAAATCTTTAATAAATAATTTGATAGAGGATAAAGAGTTGGCATTTTTAAGTAGAGAATTAGCCACTATTCAATATATCCATTTAGATTTAAAAGATGAAGAGTTAGAATATAAAAGAGACAATACAAGACTGTTAGAGTTCTTTAAAATGTTAGAGTTCAAATCGCTAATAAAAAAATTAGGACTTGAAAATTTATCAAGTGTAGAACCTTCTCAAGTTTCGTCTCAAGCTGCAATAGAACCTGGAATTGCATTAAATAACCTACCTTTTGAAGAGAAAAAATCAGCTCCAGTAAGTGGAGGAGGAATGCAACTTGGATTGTTTAATTTTACAGCTCCAATACAAACTCCAACTTCAGAGGAAAAAGGTTTCTTCATTTTAAAAGGAACAGAGATTTTTGAAAAACTATCTTCTAGCGAGAAAGTAGCGATTTATTTAGGAGAGAAAGGTGTAGCTGCGTCTTTAAAAAATAGAGATTACTATATGCCTTTAGATGATAACGAGAGTGTTGAAGCGTTTAAAAAGTTATTAGAATCTGAAACTCAATTTATCTCTTATGGATTTAAAAATATTTTAAGAAAAGGTTACTCTATAAAAAATATGGAGTTTGATACAATGCTTGCATATCATCTTTTAACATCTCAAACTAGAGAAGAGATTGAGGTTATGTTAAGAAATGTTATTGATGATGAAATTGAGAAATATTCAGAAGTTTTTGGAAAAATAAAAATCGAGGAAATAGGACCTGAAGATTATGGACAGTTTTTAGCTAAAAGAACGAGAGGTATGCTATTAGCTTATCCAGAACTTTTAAAAGAGCTAAAGCACAATAATCTTTATGAAGTTTTAAAAGAGACAGAGATGCCACTAATAAAAGTTTTAGCGGCTATGGAAATAGAGGGGATTAAAATTTCTCCAGAATATTTTGCACAGTATAGTTCTGAGTTGGAAAATAAGTTGGAAAGTTTAACAGCTAAAATATATGAAGAAGCAGAGGGAGAATTTAATATCAACTCTCCAAAGCAGTTAGGTGAGGTTCTGTTTATCAACTTAAATATTCCTCCTGTAAAGAAAACAAAAACAGGTTTCTCTACAGATAGTGAAGTTTTAGAGAGATTAAATGAACAAGGTTATCCAATAGCTAAATATATTTTAGAGTATAGAAAATTGAGTAAGTTAAAATCTACATATGTAGATCCTCTTCCAAAAATGGTGGATGAAAATGATAGACTTCATACAACATTCAATCAAACAGGAACAGCTACGGGAAGACTGTCATCATCAGATCCAAATTTACAAAATATTCCTGTTAGAACAGAAGAGGGAATGAAGATAAGAGCTGGATTCGTAGCAAAAGAGGGTTGTGTGCTTTTAGGTATAGACTACTCTCAAATTGAATTAAGAGTTTTAGCTGAAATATCTGGAGATGAAAATTTAATTAAAGCTTATGCTGAAAATTTAGATTTACACAGTTTGACGGCTAGAAAATTGTTTGAATTATCTGATGAAGAGGTTGTATCGAGAGAAAGAAGAGATGCAGCGAAAACTGTAAACTTTAGTATAATATATGGTAAGACAGCATTCGGATTATCTCAAGAGTTGAAGATAACTCCAAAAGAAGCTGCTGATTATATAAGCAGATATTTTGAGCAGTACCCTTCAGTGAAGCATTTAGAAAAAGAGATTATAATGTTTGCTGAAGAAAATGGATATGTAGAAACATATTTCAAAAGAAAAAGAATAATTGAAGGAATCAATTCAAACAATAGAGTTATAAAGGCCCAAGCTGAAAGAATGGCTGTAAATACAGTTATTCAAGGAACAGCTGCCGAGGTTTTAAAAAAAGTTATGATAAATTTATACAATCTTTTAAAAGATAGAAATGATATTCATATGTTACTTCAAGTACACGATGAACTAATATTCGAAGTGGAAAAAGATAAAGCCTTAGAATATAAAACTGAAATAGAAAATGTGATGAGAGAAAGCATAAAGTTTTCTAAAGTAAATTTAGAGGTAAATAGCTCTATAGGGCAGAATTGGTCTGAAACAAAGTAGGAGGAAAATTGTGTCGTATACTTATAAAGTTAAAAACGAAATACTTCATAGGTGTGAATTATTAGATGATGAGAAATACGCTGAAATAAGAGCTATACTCTTATTGAAACACGCTATAAATGAAAATAATATAGAGTTAAAACTTGAAAATAAAGAGATAGCTGAAAGAATCTATTCAATGTTAAAAGAGTTAACAAAACTGAAGATTTTTATAAAGTTTTCTAAGAGTAAAAAATTTGGAGAACACAATGCTTATATAATAACTATTCCATCTCAACCTGGGATAAAAAAGTTTATAGATGATCTAGATAGATATAGTTTATCAGGTGAAAATGTATCTGAAACTGTAGAAAGAGGCTTTATAAGGGGAATGTTCTTAGGATGTGGATATATAAAATCACCAGAAAAAGAGTATGCTTTAGATTTTTTTGTTGATAGTGATGAGTTGGCTAATGAGTTATATAATCTTTTAATTAAGATGGAAAAAAGAGCATACAAGACTATAAAAAGAAATAAGCCCTTAGTATATATGAGAAATGCAGAGGATATAATGGACATTATAGTTTTGATTGGATCGATGAAAGAGTTTTACAACTATGAAGAAACGACTATGATTAAAGATTTAAAGAATAAAACTATCAGAGAGATGAATTGGGAAGTTGCTAATGAAACGAAAACATTAGATACTGCTAGAAAACAGATAAAAATGATAAACTTGATAGGAAAAAGAACGGGACTTAATAATCTAAGTCCTGTTCTAGAAGAGATTGCATTTTTAAGATTGGAAAATCCAGAGGCTTCATTGCAAGAGTTAGGAGAAATAATAGGTATATCTAAATCAGGAATAAGAAATAGATTTAGAAGATTAGAAGAGATACACAACGAACTTTTAGAAAAAGATAGAGAAGCATAAGGGGAGTACTATGAAGATAATAGATGATATTTTGCTAACTAAGGAAAAATTTGAAAATATATATGTTGCTATAGGTGCTTTTGATGGAATTCATATGGGGCACAGAGAGTTGATATCTAGAGCTGTGAAAAAAGCAAGAGAGAAAAATGGCAAAGCTGTTGTTTTTACTTTTTTGAATCATCCTTTAGAGGTTACTGATAGCATAAAAGCACCTAAGTTGATTAGCTCTTTAGAAGAGAAAGTACATATAATAAAATCTTTAGGCGTAGATTATTTAATATTGCAACCTTTTACAAAAGAGTTTTCTAATATGGTTCCTGAAGAGTTTGTAAAAAAGGTGCTAAAAAATATTTTGAATACAAAAGAGGTTTATGTTGGATTTAATTTTTCTTTTGGTAAAGGTGGAAAAGGAACTGTTGAAAATTTGAAAAGTTTTGGTGAGAAGTTAAACATTGAAATAAATGTAATTGAACCAGTAAAAATGAAAGAGCAGATTATCAGTTCAACTTTTATAAGAGAGATGCTAGCAATAGGAAATTTAGATATAGCTAATAGATGTTTAGGGCAACCATTTTTAATTATTGGTGAGGTTGTTCACGGAAGGAAGTTAGGGAGAACTATGGGGTTCCCAACAGCCAATCTAAAAATTTTAAATAAGATATATCCGCCATTTGGAATTTATGGAGGAAGAGTTAAAATTGAGGGAGAAGAAAGAAGTTGGAATGCGGTTATAAATATAGGTAAAAATCCAACGTTAAAACCTGATGAGAGAAGTATTGAAGTGCATATTTTAGATTTTGATAGAGATATATATGGAAAAAAAATATGTGTTTCTTTGATGGAATTTTTAAGAGAAGAGAAAAAGTTTAACTCAATGGAAGAGTTAAAAGAAACAATAAAAAATGATGTTCTGAATTGGAGAGCTAAGGTTAGGGTAATAGAGAATGGAGATAGTATTAAAGATAGATAATTTTGAAGGTCCATTAGACCTTTTATTACATCTTGTAGAGAAGAAAAAAATGAAAATATCTGAAATAAAAATATCTCAGATTATAGATGAATATCTTCAGTATATTGAAAAAGCACAGAGTGATAATTTAGGTATAAAAGTAGAATTTTTAGAGATAGCTTCAGAGCTTCTAGAGATAAAAGCAATATCTATTTTAAGTGCAAATAAAGAAGAGGAAAAAGAGAAGGATTTAAAAAGAAGACTAGAGGATTATAAAGTATTTAAAGAGGTCGCTACTGTTATAGCTACAATAGAGTGTGAATATAACATCTCTTACACAAGAGCAGAGGGAAGAAAAGTAACAAAAAATATTCCTAAAGAGTTTGACTTGACAACTTTAAAACTTCAAGATGTATTTAATAGTTATGTTAAATATCTTCCTAAAGATGAGGAGTATTTAGAAATAGAAATAGAGAAAAGGTACTCTTTAAAAGAGGAGATGGATAGAATAAAAGTAATTCTTTATTCAACAGAAAAAACTGTTGTAGAATTATTTAGAAGAGCTGAGAATAGGACGCATCTGGTTTATATATTTTTAGCAATATTAGATCTATATAGAGATGGAATCATATCAATAGAGGGTGAAGGTAGCTTAAAACTCTTTAGGAGGGGTTAAGTTGGAATATAATTATAAAATATATACTCCAGAAGAATACGCAATAAGTATGGCAAAAATATCATTGGATAAATATTTAGAAAAAACCTCAAAAGAAAAATTACTAGATATAAAAATAGTAGATATATCTTGTGGGTCAGGAAACTTACTTTTAGCTATGCTAGAGGAGTTATTAAAAGTATCAAAAAAGGTATTTGGTGAGTATAAATATAGTGAAAAGTGGTTAACAGGATTTGATATCGATTCTAAAGCTTTAGATACATTAAAGAAAAGAGCTCAGGCTCTTTTCTTTAAATATGGAATAGAGGGAAATTTAAATATAAAAGAGTGTGATTCACTCTATGAAAAAATGGATGAAAAATATGATATAGTAATTGGAAATCCCCCTTATTTAGGAGAAAAAAATCATAAAGAAGTTTTTCATATAATAAAAGAGACTGATTTTGGAAAAAAATATTATAAACCTAAAATGGACTATTTTTATTTTTTTATCGAAAAGGGTATAGATATTTTAAAAGAGGATGGCATTTTGGTTTATCTGACAACAAATTATTGGTTAAAAGCTGATAGTGCAGAAGGATTAAGAGAGAAATTAAAATCTGAAGGTGAATTTTTCAGAATTGAAAATTATAGTCACTCAATTTTTAAAGATGCAATAGGTCAGCATAATGTTATATTTTATTGGCGAAAATCAAAAAGTGAAGAGGAAATTTTTGTAAAAGATGACGGCTTGGAATATGAAATAGATCAAAGCAATATTTTTGGAGAAGAGCACAGCAAAATAAATTTGATACCTCCATTTTGTAAAAAAAATATTGAAAAAATTAGAATGAATAGTAATAAAATATTAGGAGATTTATTAAATGTAAATCAAGGAATAGTTAGTGGTGCAGATAAAGTATTTGTTTTTGATGAATACAAAGAAGAATTTGGAGATTATTTAAAACCATTTTATAAAAATAAAGATGTTGGGAAATATGAAGTTTCAAAAAAACCACCGTTTTGGATAATATATCTAAATGGAAAATCAAAGCTAGATGAAAATTTAATGAGTTATCTACTAGAGTATAAAAGTAAACTTTCTCTCAGAAGAGAAGTGGTTAATAATAGGATAAATTGGTGGGAACTTCAGTGGGCTAGAGATGAGGAAATTTTTCTAAAACCGAAGATTGTTGTGAGACAAAGATGTAAAACAAATAATTTTGGATATACAGAAAATCCATTTTATAGTAGTGCTGATGTATATTATTTAACAGCTAAAAATTCTGAAGTAAATCTATTTTATATTTTAGGATATTTAAATTCAAAAGTTTTTTATTATTGGTTTAATTATATAGGAAAGAAAAAAGGGAAAAACTTAGAGTTCTATTCAACACCTTTAAAGGAGTGTCCACTTTATTATCCAGATAAAGAGGAAGAGTTAAAGGAAATTGTTGGTTTGGTAGAGAAGCAAATAGATAATTATGATGAGGGGATTCAAGAGAGAATAGATTTATACTTTAGTAAAATTATGGGTATAGATATAAGGGAGGAGCAATGAGCTCCTCCCTTTGTTTATCTTATAATTTTTTATTATAATCCTTTTATATCGTTAGCGATAAATTGTGCTTTAGCACCAAATATAGCTTGAACTCCATTTTGTCCAACTTTTAGAACTCCAGAAGCTCCTAATCTTTTTAACTCTGCATCGTTAACAATTGAAGTATCTTTAACTTCAAGTCTTAATCTTGTGATACAAGCATCAACAGAGATTACATTTTCTTTTCCACCAAGAGCAGCAAGAACTAAAACAGCTAATTCGCTTCCTTCAGCTTTTGGTGCATTGCTAGCTTCAGTAGCTGCTTCTCTTCCAGGAGTAGCTAAATTGAACTTTCTGATGAAGAATCTGAATCCTAAGTAGTAGATAACAGAGAATCCTAATCCTATAACAATAACCATTGGCCAGTTAGTTTTGAATCCTTCAGTTCCAGGTAAAACACCGAACATGATATAGTCGATAACTCCACCAGAGAATGTCATACCAATTCTAACTTTAAACATATTCATTAACATGAATGATAATCCTGCGAACACACAGTGAATTCCATAAAGGATTGGTGCAACGAATAGGAATGAGAACTCTAAAGGCTCAGTTATTCCAGTTAAGAATGAAGTAAGAGCAGCAGAGAATAATATTCCAGCAGCTAACTTTTTGTTTTCAGATTTAGCTTCGTGATACATAGCAAGAGCAGCAGCAGGTAATCCAAACATCATGAATGGGAATTTACCAGTTAAGAACTTACCAGCTCCAGAGTAAGTAGCTGAATCGAATGAGTGAACTCCATCTTTAAACATTGCAAACCAGATTGCTTGGTCTCCATTAACGATTTGTCCAGCAGCGTTTGTATATTCACCAAATTGGTACCAGAATGGTGAGTAGAAGATGTGGTGTAATCCGAATGGGATTAACGCTCTTTCTGTGATACCAAATAGTAATGTAGAGATATTAGTATTTGTTTCGTTAGCTAAGAATGAAAGTTGAGCAAGTCCAGCTTGAACTGGTTGCCAGATGTATGGCATTGCTAAACCTACTAAGAAAGCAAGAACAGCAGTCATAATAGGAACTAATCTTTTTCCAGCAAAGAATCCTAAGAAAGCAGGTAATTCTGTTTTGTAGAACTTCTTATAACAAACAGCAGCAATAATACCAGCGATTAATCCTCCGAAAACTCCAGTTTGAAGTGTAGGTATTCCTAAAACTTCAGCGAAAGCTGGGTTACCAGCAGCGATTCCGTTAGCAGCATCTGTAAGAGCTCCCATAGTTGTATTCATGATTAATAAAGCAACGATAGCAGCAAGAGCAGCGATTCCGTCTCCACCAACAAGACCGATAGCAGCACCAACAGCGAATAGAAGTGGTAAGTTACCAAATATTACTCCTCCAGCTTGCTCCATTAAAGGTATTCCTAATTTGTTTCCAGCAGCAAGGAATATACCAGCAGCTGGTAAAATTGCAACCGGTGTCATTAAAGCTTTACCGATTTTTTGAACTTCAGCAAATAATTTCATAAAAACTCCTCCATATATTTATATTGTGATAATAAAGAACCATTAAGTCACTAAAAGAATACATTTTATTTTAAAAAAAGTCAAGAAAATTATCAAAATAAATGAGCCTTTTTTTTAGGGACTATCTGTGTTATAATTTAACAAAAGAATTTAAAAGGGAGTAAGCAAGGTATGCAACAGGACGAAAAAAATAGAAAATATAAGATACTTGAGCCCTTTTTTAAAAAGGAGAAGAAGCTCAAAGATATAGAAAAAGAAACTCAAATATCTTATGCAACTCTTAAAAGGTGGGTGAGTCAGTATAGAGATTCTGGTGAAAAAGGTTTAGCCAAAAAAATAAGAACAGACAAAAATACCTTTAAAAAAGTTAATGATGATGTACTAGATTATTTGAAAAATTTATATAAAGAGTATCACGGCCTACCTATTACTAAGTTGTATGAAAAAGCTAAAAATACTTTGAATGTATATAATAGTATGATAAGTTATCCAACTTTTTTTAGAATAATAAATAATTTAGATGAAAATATAAAGTTAAACTCAATAAAATCAGTAAAAAAAAATCAGGTATATGAATACGCTATTATACAAAAAGCTGTTCCCATTCCTTTTTTCAATAATAAAAATAAAATATTTTATCTAACTATTTTTTATAATAAAGAAAACTATAAAATGGTTAATTTTATTTTTGAAGAGGAAAAAAGAGAATTAAAAAAATTATTTAATTTTATAAGAGAAAGTATTATAATTGAGGGAGCCTATCCTAAAAATATATCTTTAGATTTAAAAATAGAAGGAGCTTCTAAAGTTTTATTGAGAAATATCTTTTTTGAAACTAAAATAAATTTTATTCAAGAGGAACCAGATCAAGATATGCTTGGTTTTGTAAGGTATATTGATACAGATATACTGAAAGAATTTACTAAATCAAAATCTATAACATTAGAAAAAATTTGTATTTTTATAAAAAAATACCTCTTCATAGAGGTAGATAAAGAAAGAGGAAAAATAGTTGATGAAAATTATAAGCTTTTATATTTTTTAAATAGATACAAAAGAAAAATCTATAACAATGGAGTTAGGGTAAAAAACAATTTATATAATAGCCCTGTTTTAAAAGATTATGAAGGAAAAATTGTAGATGTTTTTTACAGTGAGTTTTTAAAAGAGAGAGTTGATATATATTTAGAAGATGAATTTGTAGATAGTGCTAAATTAATAAAAGAATACTAGGAGAGACTATGTTGAAAATTTTTTTAAAAGGAATTGTAATAGGAATAGCTAATGTATTACCAGGGGTTTCAGGAGGAACCTTAGCTGTTGTGTTAGGAATTTATGATAAACTGACAGAAGCAGTTGGAAACTTTTTAACGGCTTCAATGGAAAAAAAAGTAGAGTATGCTAAATTTTTATCTCAGATTGGTGCAGGTGCAGTTTTAGGAATAGTTGCTTTTGCAGGAGTTATATCTAAGATGTATGAGTTATATCCTAAAGGAACTACAATTGCATTTTTATTTTTAATACTTCCTTCAATTCCTGTTATTTTAAAAGGAGAAAAATTCTTTAAAAAAGATAATTTAATTGCATTTTTAGGAGGAGTAGTTTTTACAGGAGCTTTTATGCTACTAACAAAAGCAATAGCAGGAGAGGAGATAGTTAGAAGTGCAGAAACTTTATTTACTGTAGGTTATGGTATGAAACTATTTTTCTGTGGATTAGTCGCTGCAGGTGCAATGGTAATTCCAGGGATTTCAGGATCTTTACTTCTGATATTATTAGGTGAGTATTACAATATTTTAGGGTATATAAAAAGTTTTGCGATACTGCCATTAATCTTTTTTGCAGCAGGGACAGGAATTGGATTGGTTTTAGTTTCAAAAGCTATAAACGTTCTTTTGAATAAGTATAGAAGCTATACTTTAAACTTTATAGTAGGAATTATAGTAGTGTCGTTGATAGAGATTGTACAGACTTTATTTATATAGAATAAAAAATTCCACTCGAGATATAAAAATATATTTCGAGTGGTTTTTATTTTTTATTATAATTTTTTTAATGCTTCTAAAGCTGAATCGTAGTTAGGCTCTTCAGTAATCTCTTTTAAATATTCAGTATAGGCAATTTTCCCATCTTTATCAATTATAAAAACTGCTCTTGAAACAAGTGCAAGTTCTTTGATGAATAATCCATAGTTATGTGAAAACTCTCTATCTTTATAGTCTGAAGTAGTTATTGCATTTTCTATATTTTTAGCACCACAGAATCTACTTAAGGCAAAAGGTAAATCCATTGAAACGGTTAAGATTACAACATCTCCTAACGTAGAAGCTTCTTTATTGAATCTAATTGTTTGTAATTCACAAACAGAAGTATCGACAGATGGCATAGCTGAAATAATTATTGTTTTTCCTTTTAAATCTGCTAAAGAAAGAGGTGATAAATCAGTTTTAGTAACAGTAAAGTTTGGAGCAACATCTCCAACAATTAATTCTTTTCCTACTAATGTTAGTGGACTACCTGCAAATGTAATAACATCTTTTCTTTCCATGATAAAACCTCCCTAAATTTTGTATTTAAATTATACTTATTTAGTGTATAAAATGCAAGAGAAATTTTTATAATTTTTAACATCCTCTGCACCAGTAAGTATCATACTTTGGTAAAGTTGAGCCTTAAGAGTATCTAAAACAACTTTTACACCCTGTTGTCTGCCACCGATAGAACCCCAGATAATAGGTCTTCCAATCAAAACAGCTTTAGCTCCGAGAGCAAGATATTTTAAAATATCTACCCCTTCTCTAACACCACCATCAGCTAAAACAATAATATCATCTCCAACAGCTTCTGCAATATCTTTTAAAACTTCTGCAGGAGCAAAAGTTTCGTTTAAGCAACGACCACCATGATTTGAAACAACAATTGCAGCAGCACCAGCTGCAACACAAAGCTTGGCTTCATCTACAGTTAAAATACCTTTTACTATAAATGGAAGATCTGTTGAAGCTATAATCTCTTTTAAATCATTTAAAGACTTTGGCCCAACTGGTTGATTGAAGAGTTTCATAGTCACTAATCCAGCTCCATCCACATCAACTCCAACAGCTATAGCACCAGCTGCTTCAGCTATTTTGATTCTTTTTATAATTTCGGAATTTTCTCTTGGCTTTATAATAGCAATTCCTTTTCCGTTTGCTTTTTTGATAGCATCTATTCCTGCTGCAAAACAATTAGGATCTCCTGTGTCACCAACCATAGCTATAGTTCCAGCATCAAGAGCTCCTAGAACAACATCTTCAGAATATTCGATATCGTTTACATATCCACCCATATTGAATTTTGTTCCCGTTATAGGTGCAACAATAGCAGGGAAAGAAAGTTCTTCTTCAAAAATAGAATATGATAATTTAGGGTCAGAAACATTATGTAAAGTTCTCATAGCTAATTTAACTTCTTTAAGTTTTTCAAATGTTCTTGTAAAACTTCCTCCGTTTCCAGCTCCACCCATTCCTGGAACCTTACCAGCACACCAACGACCATTACACTCTGGACATAATATACAAAAATCTTTCATTCTTTCCTTTGCATTTTTTTTAACCTCTTTTATATCCATAATCCCCTCCAAATAATTCTCTTAATTTATTTCAACTTAATTATCTATCGTTTGTATCAATAATTAAAGTCACAGGTCCATCATTTAAAAGTTCAACCTTCATATCCGCACCAAAAATTCCAGCTTCAGTTTTGAAACCAAGATCTTTACATTTCTTTAAAAATTTTTCATAAAGTTCATTAGCCATATCTGGTTTAGCAGCATCGATAAATGCAGGACGACGTCCTTTGATGCAATTTCCATAAAGCGTAAATTGTGAGATTACAAGTAGTTCACCATCAACATCTTTTAATCCAAGATTCATTTTGTCGTCAGCATCATTAAAAACTCTTAAATCAGTAATTTTTTTAGCTAACCAATCTACCTCTTTTTCAGTATCACTATGTGTAACACCTAGAAGTATTAAGAATCCATGGTTTATTTTTCCAGTAATTTCATTATCTACAGTAACACTCGCATGTCTAACTCTTTGTATAACAGCTCTCATCAATCTCTCCTTTTCTATTTTTATTGGTAATTATACCATAAAAATGATATAATTATTAAGAAAAAATAAAAAACTAACAATTTAAAAAGAGGTACAAAATGGGGAGAGAAAGAGTTTTAACGGATTTTGCAAAGGTTATTAATTCAGATAGATATCAATATACTGAAAGTGACATTTTTTTAATGGAAGAGATGCAGGAGAAGGAAGCTATATTTGATATGTACTTTAGAAAAACTGAAGATGGTGGTTTTGCAGTTGTTTCAGGAGTTCAAGAGGTAATTGAACTTATTGATATTTTGAACAAAACTAGTGAAGATGAAAAAAGAGAGTATTTTTCTAAAATAATTGAAGAAAAACATCTTTTAGAATATTTAGTTAAAATGAAATTCACAGGGAATTTATATGCTATGAGAGATGGGGAGATTGTATATCCAAATGAGCCAATAATTACAATAAAAGCTCCGCTAATTGAAGCAAAAATACTAGAAACACCAATTTTAAATTTAATGAATATGCAATTAGCTATTGCAACAAAAGCTTCTAGAGTAACAAGAGCAGCTTCACCAATTCCAGTGACTTCATTTGGAAGTAGAAGAGCTCATGGTTTTGATAGCGCTGTAGCTGGAACGAAAGCATCAATAATCGGTGGATGTTTATCACATTCTAATCTTGTGACAGAGTATAAATATGGAGTTCCAAGTGTTGGAACAATGGCACACTCATATATACAAGCTTTTGGTGTAGGGGCAGATGCTGAAAAAAAGGCTTTTGATACATTTATAAAGCACAGAAGAGAAAGAAAAGCAAATTCATTGATACTATTAATAGATACATACAATACAGTAGGTATTGGATTAAAAAATGCTATTCAGAGTTTTAAAGATAATGGAATAGATGATTCTTATAAAGGAATTTATGGAATAAGGATAGATTCTGGAGATTTGGCTTATTTATCAAAAAAATGTAGAAAAGCTTTAGATTTGGCTGGGTTTAAAAAAGCAAAAATTTTCCTAACAAACTCATTGAATGAATCATTGATAAAATCTTTAAAAGAGCAAGGAGCGGCAGTAGATATATTTGGTGTTGGAGATGCAATCGCAGTTAGTAAATCAAACCCTTGTTTTGGAGGGGTTTACAAAATAGTTGAAATAGATAATAATCCTGTTATAAAGCTATCTGAAGATGTAATAAAAATTTCAAATCCAGGATTTAAAGAGGTTTATAGAATCTATGATAGTGAAGGTTTTGCATATGCAGATTTAATAACACTTGTAAATAAAGATGTTGATAAAATTAAACTTTTAAATGGTGATGATCTAACTATAAGAGATGAAAAATATGAGTTTAAATGTAGTTTGTTAAAAAATGGAGAGTATTCATTTAGAAAACTAACAAATGAATTTGTGAAAAATGGAGTTATAAAACCTGAGGCATCTCAATTAAATGATGTTGTAGGATCAAGAGAGTATTATTTAAACTCTTTAGAAAAGGTTTCTGATGAGAGAAAAAGACTTGAAAATCCACATCAATATAAAGTGGATTTATCTAAAGATTTGTTAGAATTAAAATATAATCTGATTAAAAAAATAAAAAGTCAGATAAATTAAAAATAGGCTGACTTTAGTCAGCCTATTATAATCACTTATCTAAACCTAAAATAAGCAGCTCAGCAGTAGCTAAATTTGTAGCAATTGGTACTTTATGAACATCTGCAACTCTTATAAGAGCGGAGATATCGGGTTCGTGTGGTTGTGAAGTTAAAGGATCTCTAAAAAATAAAATAGCTGCGATTTGATCAGTAGCTACTTCAGCACCAATTTGTTGGTCACCGCCGATTGGACCAGATTTAAAGCGATGGATTTCTAAGTTAGTAGCCTCCATAATTCTAAGTCCTGTTGTACCAGTCGAAACAAGAGGGTATTTTGCTAGTATATGCTCATGTCTTTGGGCAAAGCTAACTATTTCCGGTTTCATGTTGTCGTGAGCTATTAATGCTATTTTTTTCATTTTGACCTCCATAAGTTTTGCTATAACTATTATACAACAAAAAATTAATATATAAAAGGAGTAAGTGTATGAATTTTGATAAAATTAATTATATTGAGAGAAAAAATAATGAATTGAAAACAGAAAAGCCGCCTGGTGAAGGTTTTTTAAAGTTTTTATATTATAATCCCTTAGGAAAATTACCTTTGAATTTAGTTGTTAGAAAAAAGTTTTTAACAGATTTTTATGGAAAAAAGATGTCGGAAGCCTCATCTAAGGAAAAAATAAAGCCATTTGTCCAAGAAAATGCTATAAATATGGAAGAATCAAAAAAAGGGATAGAGGACTTTACATCATTTAATGACTTTTTTATAAGAGAGCTAAAAGAAGGAGCAAGGGAGATTGATAAAAATCCTGAAGTTCTAGTTTCTCCAGCAGATGGTAAAATTTTAGTTTTTAATAATTTAAAAGAAACAACAAAATTCTTTTTAAAGGGCGATGAATTTACGATAGAAGAGTTTTTAATGGATAAAGATGAAGCTAAAAAATTCCATGATGGAACAATTGTTATAATAAGATTAGCTCCAGTTGATTATCATAGATTCCATTTCCCAGCTGCTGGAGAAATAGGAGAGTCAAAGCTGATCGACGGATATTACTATTCGGTTTCTCCTTATGCTATAAAAAAGAATTTTAGAGTTTACTGTGAAAATAAAAGAGAGGTTTCAATTTTAAAAACAGAAAACTTTGGAGATATAGTTTTAAGTGAGATTGGTGCAACTATGGTTGGAGGAATAAAGCAAACTTATAAAAAAGGAACTATAAAAAAAGGTGACGAAAAAGGATATTTCTTCTTTGGAGGATCTTCTTGTGTTTTATTATTTGAAAAAGATAGAGTACAATTTGATGAGGATATTTTAGAGAACAGTAAAAAAGGTTTAGAAACAAAAGTTTATATGGGTGAAAGAATAGGAAAATCTAAGTAGGTGCAGTTGTGAGAAGACAAAGACAATATTTTAGAAAAGGAGATTTATTTATCTATCTTATCTTGATAGCTATATTTTCAACTTTAGGATATGGAGTAACAAAGTTTAAAACAACAGATGCAGCTAATGCGGAAATCTATGTAAACAATAGCCTAAAATATGTGTATCCTCTACAAAATGAGGAAAAAGATATATTTGTGCAGACTGATATAGGTGGAGTGAATATAAAAATTAAAGATAAAAAAATAAGAGTTACAACTTCGAATTCTCCTTTAAAATTGAATGTAAAGCAAGGGTGGATTGGCCAACCTGGAGAGGTTATAATTGGAGTTCCGGATAAGCTTATAATAAAAATAGTGGGGAAAAAGAGCGAAAAAATAGATGAGGTTGATTTTATAATTAAATAATGTACTATAGGAGATGAGTAGATTTATGAAAAAAGATTATTTACACCTTTTTGTAATAGGAGCGATTCTGATTCTAGTTCAGACATTTTTTCAATACAACAACGCTTTTACAGCAATTGTTGGTCAGGCTGTAAGTTCTATAAAGCCATTTATATATGCTATTTTTATAGCTATTCTGGTGAGCCCACTTGTAAAAATTTTTGAAAAGAAAACGAAGATGAAAAGGGCATTAGCTATTGCATTGAGCTTAGTGATTGTTTTTACAACTATTTTGAGTTTATTTTTAATAGTTATTCCAAATGTAATTAGTAGTATTACAGATTTAGTAGAAAAGTTTCCAACAATGTTAGGGACTTTAACAACTAATACAGAAAACATTATTCATTTTTTAGAAGTGAAAGAGTTGTTATTTTTTGATCCGAAGGAGATAGAAGCCAACTTAATTAAAGTTATTAAAACAAATTTAGGAAACTTTAAAAATTTAGCGTTCGGGCTTGGTGCAGGAGTGCTAAGAAGTTTGTTTGGAGTAATAAATTTCTTTATAGGGATTTTTATTTCACTTTATTTAATGTATAGTAAAGAGTATTTTATGGAATTTTTAGAAAATCTATTTTTACTGTTTACAACAAAAAAAAATGCACAATATGGTGTAGACTTTGTAAGAAGAGTAAATGATGTTTTTTTAAAATATGTTTTAGGAAGAGTTTTAACTTCAGCTGTTGTAGGATTCATAGTATTTTTAGTTTTATTTATAGCTAAGGTTCCGTATGCACTTCTTAGTGGTGTTATGGTTGGAGTTGGAAATATGATCCCATATGTGGGGTCTATCGTGGCTGGAACAATAGCGACTTTTCTAATATTGTTAGCAGCACCATTTAAAGTAATCTACTTGTTTATAGCTATAGCGATAGGGCAAACAGTGGACGGCTTTATAATAGGTCCTAAGATTATGGAAGAGTCAGTTGGTATGAGTAGTTTTTGGACTATCATAGGTGTAATGGTTTGTGGAAACTTTTTTGGCCCATTAGGAATGTTTTTAGGAGTTCCTATATTTGTGGTTATAAAATTTATATATTTAGAGTGTTTAAAAAGAAGGAGTGAATAGATGAAAAAGTACAGATTAATAGCGTCAGCAACAATGGGATTAGAGAGTGTTGTAAAAGATGAATGTAAAAGTTTAGGATTTGAAAATGTTGAAACATTCAACGGTAGAGTTGAGTTTGATGGAGATGAAAGAGAGATTGTAGAAGCGAATCTACATCTTAGATGTGCGGATAGAGTTTTTATAAAAATGGGAGAGTTTAAAGCTCTGACATTTGATAATCTTTTTGAAAATATTAAAAGATTACCTTGGGAAAATATAATCTCAGCCGATGGAGAGTTTCCAATTAGTTGGGTTAGTTCAGTAAAGTGTAAACTGTTCTCAAAGTCAGATATCCAAAAGATTGTAAAAAAAGCAATTGTTGAAAGACTTAGAGTGGCTTATCAAACAGAAACGCTACCAGAAACTGGAGGAGCATATAGAGTTAAAATTCAAGCTCATAATGATATTTTCTTAGTTATGATTGATACAAGTGGAGAGGGATTACATAAAAGAGGTTACAGAAACCTAATAAATGAAGCTCCGTTAAAAGAGACTATGGCAGCGGCGTTAGTTTTATTAAGTCGTTGGAAAGGTGGGGATAGACCACTTATAGATCCAATGTGTGGAACAGGAACTATAGCAATAGAAGCAGCTATGATAGCTAGAAATGTAGCTCCAGGAGTAAATAGAAACTTCGCATCTGAAAAATGGCCAATTATTCCAGAAAATCTTTGGGTTGATTTAAGAGATGATGCTTTCTCGAGAGAGGATTATGAGAAAGAGGTTACTATCTATGCATCTGATATAGATGAAGAAACAGTAGAGGTAGCAAAATTAAATGCAAAAAGAGCTGGAGTAGATGAAGAGATACAGTTTAAGTGTATGAACTTCTTAGAGTTAGAAAATGTAGCAGAAAAAGGTTGTATAGTTACAAACCCACCTTATGGAGATCGTCTATTAGATGAAGATGCAGTAGAGAGATTATATGGACTTATGGGAGATATATTCCAAATGAGATTCCCTAAATGGTCTTATTATGTAATCACATCATATGAAAACTTTGAGAAATCTTTTGGAAAGAAAGCTACAAAAAATAGAAAGTTATATAATGGTGGAATAAAGTGTCACTATTATCAATATTATGGAGCTAGATAATGAATAAATTTGATTTAATAGTAGTTGGTGGAGGTCCCGGTGGGATTTTTGCAGCTATAACAGCAGCAGAAAAAGGGATGAAGGTAGCTTTGCTTGAAAAAAATAAGCGTATCGGAAATAAAATTCTTGTTGCTGGAAGTGGAAAGTGTAACTTAACTCATACGGGAAAACCAAAAGATTTTTTGGATAAATATGGTATGAATGGGAAATTTTTAAAAGAGGCTATCAATAAATTTTCACCTGAGATGTTGAAAAACTTTTTTAAAGAGAGTGGATTGCCTTTGGTTTTAGTAGAGGAGAGTGGGAAGTATTTCCCACAAACCTTTAGTTCTTTAGATGTGGTAGCTCTTTTAAAAAGAAAGATGGAAGTTTTAGGCATCAAAATAGTTGAGAATATAAAAATAGAAACTCTTACAAAATCAGAGGACGAATTTATAATAACAACAGATAAGGATAGTTTTTTATCCGATAATGTAGTTTTAGCAACAGGAGGGAAATCAT
Organism: Cetobacterium sp. UBA6069; assembly: GCA_002428805.1. Lineage (GTDB taxonomy): Bacteria > Fusobacteriota > Fusobacteriia > Fusobacteriales > Fusobacteriaceae > Cetobacterium_A. The sequence goes on along the minus strand of DIXX01000003.1, from coordinate 36,905 downwards.
ATCCTGGGGTTGGAACAACAGGTGATGGGTATCCTATGGCAAAGGAGTTTGGACATAAAATAGTTCCTCCAAAACCAGCATTAACACCAGTTTTCGTAAGAGACTATGCTTTTGAAGAGTTATCAGGAATAAGTTTTCAGGATGTTAAAATAACAATTTGGAAAGATAATAGAAAAGTTGTTGAAAAAAGAGGTCCAGTATTGTTTACTCATACAAACTTTAGTGGACCAGGAATCCTTGATAATTCTAGATATATAGAAAATGGAAGTTTTTTAGAGATAAACTATGTAGATAAAGATTTTGAAACTTTAAATAAAGATATAATTGAAGAGATGAATAATGATGGAAAGAAAACTGTAAAAAGAGTTCTTAATAATTACTTCCTACCAGATAGATTTATAAAAAGAGTTTTATTTTTAGCTAATATATCTGAAGAGTTAAAATTATCTGAATTATCAAAAGAGAAAAGAGAAAATTTAGTAAAGATATTATCTTCCAATAAGATGGAAGTAACAAAAGTTGGAAGCTTTGAAATGGCTATGGTAACTAGAGGTGGAGTAGCTATTGATGAAGTAAATCCAAAAACAATGGAATCTAAAAAAGTTTCGGGACTGTACTTAGTTGGTGAAATTTTAGATATAGATGGAGATACAGGTGGATATAATATTCAAGCTGCATGTTCTATGGGAGTTTTAGCTGCTAAGTCTATGAAGAAAAAGGAGATAAAGTAGATGGAGAGAGAAAAATTTAGAGCGTATGCGCAAGAGGTTGTTTTAACAGTTTTAAAAATGACTTCAGTACAGATAGATAAACTAAGAGAGATGGGAGACCTTTCTGGTGTAGAGATATTAGAGGAAAAGGTTATTGCTCCTTATGAAAAAATATATGGAGCTCTTTTAGAGATGAAGGTTGAAAGTATGTCGGATGAAGATTTTAAACCTTTCGAAGATATGGTTGAAGAGATTAGAGAAAAGAACTCTTTATCAGAAGAGAAAGTTCTAAATAATCTTAAAAAAAGAGAAGAGTTAAAAGGGAAATCAGGAGCGACAGTTGTAAAAAGATTCTTTAAATATAATTTAAATAGACTTTTAGATAGAAAAGATAAGATAGCTGAAAAGTATAATGAATTAGCTCTAAAAGAGGAAAATTTAGAAAACTTATTAAAAGACACTATACAAGAAGAGGAACAATTTGATATAATTTATAAGCTGCAACCAGTGAGAGAAAAACTAAGAGATATAGAGGCGAAATATCTAGCTGTAGAGACAGATATCAACCAATTAAAAAGAAAGTTAGAATCAAAATGGCCTTACGAAGTATACGGGGTTATTTCAGAAGAAGAACTTTTAGAAACTTATAAAGAAGCTTTTAAAATGGAGGACTAGTTAAGAATGGAAAAAGGATTCAAACAGATTTTAATTTTATTGGCAGTATTTATTGTCTTTTTTCTTTCGAAAAAGATGTTTGCAAAACCAAGAATAGTTTTAGGAAAAAATACGGAGGTAAGAATTATGAAACAAGTTAAATTAAACGCAAAAATAGTTACAACAAGAGGAGAGATCAACTTAACTCTTTTCCCAGAAGTAGCACCAATAACAGTATTAAACTTTGCACATTTAGCAATGAGAGAATACTATAACGGAATTAAATTCCATAGAGTAATTGAGGACTTTATGATTCAAGGTGGAGACCCTACAGGAACTGGATCAGGTGGACCAGGATACAACTTTATAGATGAGTTCCAAGAAGGAGTAGTTTTCGATAAGAAAGGAATCTTAGCGATGGCTAATGCAGGACCAGAAACAAACGGTTCTCAATTCTTTATTACTCATGTTGAAACTCCATGGTTAAACTACAAGCATACAATATTTGGAGAAGTAGTTTCAGAAGCTGACCAAAAAGTTGTAGACTCTGTAAAGCAAGGAGATATAATTGAGAGAATAGAAATTACTGGAGATGTTCAAGAGTTTTTAAAGAGTCAAGAAAATGCAGAGATAATAGCTGATATGGATGACGCTTTAGACGCTCAGTTTCCAAATTTAGTGCAATATTAATTGCAAATAGGGGGGATATCTCGTGATAAAAATAGAGAATGAGAAGTTGGTTGTACTGATAAATAGATTTGGTGCAGAATTAAAAAGTATAATGAATAAAGAAAATGGGATTGAATATATATGGCCAGGAACAGAGGGTACTTTTAAGAAAAGTGCTCCGAATCTTTTTCCATTTATAGGAAATATAGTTACAGGAGTTATTGACTATCCTTTAGGTAAAGAGGAAAGGGTAACGCTTCCGATGACTAAGCATGGATTTGCTAGAGATGTAGATTTTGAAGTTTTAGAACTGACAGAGACTACAGTAAAGTTACAGTTAAAGCCAAATGCTTATACAGAGGAAAAATATCCATATAATTTCTCTTTAATAGTTGAATATATCTTAGTTGAAGACAAAGTTTATCATAATTATTATGTGAAAAACAATGGAGTAATAGAGATGTATTATCACATAGGAGGACATACAGCTTTTTATTGTAACTATAATGGGGATAAAAACTTCGAAAACTATTATATCGAGTTTCAAAAACAAGAGTGTGATCTATATAAAATAGATGAAAGAAACAACAGTTTCTTATCGTCAGAAGTTCAAAGATATAGTTTACCTGAGAAGTTTATGTTGTCAAAAGAGAAGTTTTTAAAAGATGCTTTAGTATTTGAAGGATTAAATAATAATACTGTAAATATTAAACATTTAAACTCATCACATGGTGTTGAATTTACATTTGAAAACTTAAATACTTTAGCAATATGGACGAATGTTGATTCGAGTGAATTTATCTGTTTAGAGCCTTGGGCTGGAATAACTGATTTTACTGAAAATTCTAATAGAGTTGAAGAAAGAAGACATATTCAAAAGTTAAATTCAAACGAGCAAAAAAAATATTCACAAATAATAAGAGTATATTAAAAAAACTGGGTTAGTTAGAGAGATCTAACTGCCCAGTTTTTCTTTTGATATGATAAATTTTTACTTTCCAAATGAGCAATGAGGGAATGTGCAAATAGGGCAATCTAGGCAAAGTCCACCATGACCATATTTTGCAATATCTTCAAAATTTAGTTTTTCATCTGTTAAAATTCTAGGAAGAACTAAATCAAATGCAGTTCTCTTTGAGTGCATAACACATCCAGGAAGCCCTAGAATAGCTTTGTTACCATGGTAGGCTAAAAGAAGCATAGCTCCAGGAAGAACAGGCGAACCATAAGTTATAAGCTCCCCGCCCATCTCTCTTATAGCAAGAGGAGTTCTATCATCTGGATCCACTGACATACCACCTGTACAAAGTATTAGTTCAGCATCAGAGTTTAAGGCTTCTGCAATTTTTTCTTTTATCATCTCTTTATCATCTGATGAGAAAGTGTGATAAACTACTTCGCATCCATATTCATTAACTTTCTTTGTTAAAATAGGTCCGAATTTATCTGTAATTCTACCATAAAAAACTTCGTTACCAGTTGTGATTATAGCTATTTTTTTAGGTTTTATAGGTAAAACTTTTATAATCTCTTTTTTAGAAATTTTTTCCATCTCTAGGATTTTTTCTTCATCTATAACTAAAGGGATAACTCTAGTTCCAGCAACTTTAGTTCCTTTTTTAACTGGGGTATTGTTGTGTAAAGTTGCAATAACAATCTCTCTAAGGCTGTTGATTTTTAAAAGCTCATCAACATCGACTTTTAAAAGTCCATTTTCAGCAGCAAGAAAATCGATTTTTCCCTCTTTTATAGCTGAAAACTCTAAACCACATCCAGCAATATGTTCCTTAATCCTTATAGCTGCATCATTTTCATGAAGAGTTCCTTCAACATGTTCCCAAACAAAAAGATTATCTTTTCCAAGTTTTAAAAGTTCTGGAACATCTTCCTCTCTAATAATGTGTCCTTTTTTAAAAGCAACACCTTTAAACTCTCCAGGAACAATCTTTGTTATGTCGTGACATAAAATCATACCTACAGCATCTATAGTTTTAACAGTTTTCATTTTTCCTCCTAAATATATTGTTTGATAAGAATTTTAAATTTTCCTTTTTTATTTTCACCTAGATTTTTTTCTAAGATAAACTTACCTTTTTTTCGGATGGTAATAACAGAACCAATTTCAATAGTCTTATTTTTACTTTTTTGAATAGAGTAGTTAACTAAAACATCTCCACCTTCTATCAGGTTAGTACTTATATTTCTTGAAAAGTTTCCGATAGATGATATGATAGAGTCTAATCTAAAAGATGTTACAGTGTCAGTAAATTCTTTAAATTGTGGCTCAGGAATCTCTGAAATAGAAATTTCTTCCATTTTTATAGGGATTGTATTTATTCCCTCTAAAGAGGTTTTTATAATGTTATAGATATCAGTTAAAGCTACACAATAACCGATATTATCTTTTACTAAGATGTCACCTAAAGCTTCTCTTTTTAAACCCAAGCTCATAATTGAGCCCAGAAAATCTTTGTGTTCTAAAATTTTGAATTTGTTGCTAGCATCAATTTTAAAGTACGTAATAGGAAGTTCTAATGTAGCTGTGTCAAATCCTTTAGGAGTGAAGATGACCAACTTTTTTTCGCTACTAGATGTAAGACCAAAAGTTGAAACGTCAATATTTATAGAGTTACAAAATTCACAAAGTTTACTCCAAATTTGAGGTGGTAAAAAACTTCGGCCATAAACAGGATAATCAATATCTAGACATAGGGATATATCCTCAAAAATAGAGGCTATTAGAAACTCATCCTCGCCCTTAAAAAGATTAAAAAAATAGTTTTTATTCATAAAATCTCACTTTCGTTTAAATATTTTGAAAAACATAGATAAGTTGATTTTATCGTACATTTGTGATAAAATCAAATAGATTTGTAAAAATAGGGAGATGGTTAAAAATGGTAGAAAGAAAGTATATTGCACCTAATGCAATTACAGCAGCGAATATGTTTTTAGGATATCTAAGTATCACGGCTTCTATAGCGGGGGATTATTCAAAAGCTATCTGGTTTATAATATTGGGGATGGTTTGTGATGGATTAGATGGAAAAACAGCAAGAAAATTAGATGCATTTAGTGAATTCGGAAAAGAGTTTGACTCGTTCTGTGATGCAATAACTTTTGGATTAGCACCGGCAATATTAGTTTACTCACGTCTTAATGCTTTAGAATTAAATAGCATAAAATCGTTTGTAGTTCCGATATCGTTTATCTATGCTCTGTGTGGAGTTATGAGACTAGTAAAGTTTAATATAGTAACAACAGCCTCAAGTGAAAAAGATGATTTTAGTGGAATGCCTATTCCTTCTGGAGCTTCAGTGGTATGTTCTTATCTGCTTTTCGTTGAAGCAATGAAAGATGGTTTTGGAATGAATCTATTTTCAGTAGAAGCTTTTGTAGGTTTAACTTTGTTAGCTGCAATATTGATGGTAAGTACAATCCCATTTAAAACTCCAGATAAGGTGTTTGGATTTGTTCCTAAAAAAATGATGTTACCATTTGTTGTGATAATATTAGCGACGTTAAAATATAGCATGTTTATAGTTACTTGCTACTATATTTTGGTGAATTTAATGAAGTTTTTCTCGGAGAGATCAAAAGAGGAACTTGAATAGAAAATAATTGACTGCGATACCCGATAAAATCCAAAAAAACTATTGGAAAATCGGGTATTTTATTTGAAGAATAATATGTTTCTATGGTATAATTTTAAAGGAGAAAAAATGAGTATATTAGATAAATTAAATGCAAAACAAAGAGCAGCAGCTCAAAAAATAGAGGGTCCACTGCTAATATTAGCAGGAGCTGGATCTGGAAAAACAAGAACTATAACTTACAGAATAGCTCATATGATAAACGAAAAAGGTATCTCTCCATACAAAATATTAGCAGTAACATTTACTAATAAAGCAGCTAAAGAGATGAGAGAAAGAGTTGAGTTGTTAATTGGTGACGATGCACATAAAGCTATGATTTCAACATTCCACTCATTTGGAGTAAGATTGCTTAGAGTTTATGGAGATAAACTAGGTTATGGAGCTAACTTTACAATATATGATACAGATGACCAAAAAAGAGTTATCAGAAATATAATGAAAGAACTTGTGGTTGGAGATAAATCTTTAACAGAAGGTATAGTTGTATCGATAATTTCAAAATTAAAAGAGAATGGTGTAAGTGTTTCAGATTATGAAAAAGAAAATAGATTTGATAACAACTACAAAATAATTTTAGAGTGTTATAGAAGATATCTCCTAGTTTTAAAAGAAAATAACGGAATGGACTTTTCGGATATACTAGTAAATCTTCATAAGCTTTTAGATATACCAGAAGTTTTAGAAAAGTTACAAGAGAAATTCCAATATGTTATGGTTGATGAGTACCAAGATACAAATAATATTCAATATAACATAATAACTAAAATAGCGGCTAAATATAGAAATATATGTGTAGTTGGAGACGAAAATCAAAGTATTTATGGATTTAGAGGAGCTAATATAAAAAATATTCTTGATTTTGAAAAGGATTATAAAGATGCTTTAGTTGTAAAATTAGAGGAAAATTATCGTTCAACATCTGCAATTTTAACAGCAGCAAATGAAGTGATAAAAAATAATAAAACTTCAAAAGATAAAAATCTTTGGACTAAAAAACCTCAAGGAGAACTTATAACTATTAAAGAGTGTCTTGATGGAAGAGCAGAAGTTAACTATGTAATCGAAGAGATTATAAAAAGAAAAAATCTTGGAAAAGCTTATAAAGAGTTTACAGTTCTTTACAGAACAAATGCTCAGTCAAGATTATTTGAAGAGGGATTATTAAAATATAATATTCCATATAAGGTTTTCGGTGGGATGCAGTTCTATCAAAGAGCGGAGATAAAGGATATAGTGGCTTATTTAACAGTTATAAATAATCCTAAAGATACAATTAATCTAAATAGAATAATAAATGTTCCTAAAAGAAAAATTGGGGATAAAAGTATAGAGAAAATTAGAGATTTCGCAAATGATAATGAAATTTCAATGTTTGAAGCTCTTGGAAAAGGAAGTGAGATTCCAGGTTTAACAGCTGGAGTGAGAATAGCTTTAGATGAGTTATATTGTACTTTAACTGAATTAATAGAGCTAACTAATGATGGAGCTGTAAGTGAGATATTTGATGAGCTTATTAGAAGAGTTGGATATTTCTCATACTTAAACTCAACTTATGGAGTTGAAGCAGAAGGAAGAGTTGAGAACGTAGAGGAGTTAAAAAATTCAATTGTTGAGCTAGAAAAAACTGTAGATTTCTTAACATTGAGAGAATACTTAGAAAATATCTCTTTAGTTAGTGCAACGGATGATTTAGAAGCAGATGTGGATTATGTTAAACTTATGACGATTCATAATTCAAAAGGATTGGAGTTCCCAGTTGTATTTTTAACAGGAGTAGAGGATGATATATTCCCTGGTTCTAAAAAGATTTTATTTAATCCAGAAGAGTTAGAAGAGGAAAGAAGACTTTGTTATGTAGCTATAACAAGAGCTGAAGAGAAACTGTATATGAGTTACGCAAAAAGTAGATTTGTATATGGAGAATTTTTAGGTAAGATAAAATCTAGATTTATAGATGAGTTGCCAAGAGAAGTTGTAGAAGAGGAAAGAAAAGTAGAGGAACTTCTCCCTAAGTCTAGAATCTCGACAGAAGCTAAAAAAATAACAGGATTTAAAAATGTTATAGATGCAAGTGATTTAAAAAAGATGAAAGATATTGCAAACTCTCCATTTAAAATGGGAGAAAAAGTGATACATACAAAATTTGGACTAGGAAAAGTGGTAGAAATATCAGAGAAAAAAATAGGGGTTCAATTTGTAGATGGGAAAAAAGATATTGCATTAGTTTTAGCTACAAAGTTTTTAACTAAGGCATAGTTGAAGGAGAAAAATTTATGAAAAGAAAAACTCTGAACAGAGAGGTTCAATATAATGGAATTGGACTTCACAAAGGAGAAGAGATTAAAATGAAACTAGTTCCAGCTCAAAATGGTGGAATAGTTTTTAAAAGAGTTGACTTAGAAGAGGGAAAAAATATAATCTCGATGTCTTTAGAAAATACATTTGATTTAACAAGAGGAACAAATTTAAAAAATGAATTTGGTGCTGCAGTTTATACAATTGAGCATTTTTTATCAGCTCTTTATATAGCTGAGATAACAGATTTAATTGTAGAGTTAGATGGGAATGAATTACCAATAGGTGATGGAAGTGCAAGAGTATTTATAGAGGTTATAGAAAGTGTCGGAGTAAAAGAGTTAGAAGAGGATATAGAGGAGATTGTAATAGACGCCCCTATAAATCTAACAGTTGGAGATAAGCATATTGTTGCATTACCTTTTGATGGGTATAAGGTTACTTACACAATAAAGTTTGACCATACATTTTTAAAAAGTCAAATGTTAGAAGTGCTTTTAGATATAGAATCTTATAAAAAAGAGATAGCAAATGCTAGAACTTTTGGATTTGATTATGAAATTGATTATCTAAAGAAAAATAATTTAGCTTTAGGTGGAACTTTAGACAATGCGATTGTTGTAAAAAAAGATGGAGTTTTAAATCCAAGTGGTTTAAGATATGATGATGAGTTTGTAAGACATAAAATATTAGATTTAATTGGAGATTTAAAAGTTTTAAATAAACCAATAAGAGGTCACATAATAGCTATCAAAGCAGGACATGCTTTAGATATAGAGTTTGCAAAATTACTTAAAAAGCAGGAGGAAGAAATATGTTAGATGTTATGGAGATAATGAAGAGAATACCACACAGATATCCGTTTTTATTAGTTGATAGAATTTTAGAGATGGATGTAGAAGGACAAAAAATAAGAGGATTAAAAAACGTAACAATAAATGAAGAGTTTTTTAATGGTCACTTCCCAGGACATCCAATTATGCCAGGAGTTTTAATTGTTGAAGGAATGGCTCAATGTTTAGGAGTTCTAATATTAGATGATACTGGATCGAAAGTTCCTTATTTCGCAGCTATAGAGGGCGTAAAATTCAAAGCTCCAGTTAAGCCAGGAGATCAATTAATATATGAAGTACAAGTTGATAAGTTAAGAAGAAACATAGTAAAGGCTACAGGAGTAGCAAAAGTAGATGGAAAAGTTGTAACAGAAGCATCGTTTACATTTACTATAATGGATAAATAGAGAGTAGGGTGAAAAAATAGTGGCTGAAATACATAGCACTGCTATAGTTGAGGATGGAGCGATACTGGAACCTGGAGTTAAGATAGGTCCTTTCTGTATAGTAGGGAAAGATGTGAAAATAGGAAAAAATACAGTGTTACAATCTCATGTTGTAGTTGAGGGAATAACAGAGATAGGAGAGAATAATACAATTTACTCTTTTGTTTCAATAGGAAAGGCTTCTCAAGATTTAAAGTATAAAGGAGAACCAACTAAAACGATAATTGGAGATAATAATAATATTAGAGAGTTTGTGACAATTCACAGAGGAACAGACGATAGATGGGAAACAAGAGTAGGAAGTAATAACTTACTTATGGCTTATGTTCATGTAGCTCATGATGTTATCGTTGGAAATAACTGTATACTAGCAAATGGAGTTACTTTAGCTGGTCATGTTACAGTAGATGATTTTGCAATAATAGGTGGTTTAACACCGGTTCATCAATTCTGTAGAGTAGGATCATACTCTATGACTGGTGGAGGAAGTGCAATAAATCAAGATATCTGTCCATTTGTTATGGCTGAAGGAAATAAAGCTGTAATAAGAGGATTAAATACAGTTGGACTTAGAAGAAAAGGTTTCACAGAAGAGGATCGTTCAAATCTAAAAAAAGCTTATAGAATAATATTCAGAAATGGAAATCCTTTAAAGGATGCTCTGTTGCAGTTAGAGACTGAGTTCCCAGAGGATAAAAATATAAAATATCTTGTAGACTTTATAAAAGATAGTAATAGGGGGATTACAAGATAATGAAAAAAGTTGGAATAATAGTAGGTAACGGTAAGTTACCTCTATATTTCCTTAGAGAAGCTGAGGCTAAAGGGATAGAGGTATACTTAATCGGGTTATTTGAAACTATTGAAAATGAAATTAAAGTTCATAAAAATTATAGAGCTTTCAATATTGGAGAGATTGGAAAAATTACAAAATTTTTACTGTTAAACGATATTAAAGAGGTAGTTATGCTTGGAAAAGTTGAAAAATCTATATTATTCCAAGAGATGAAACTAGATTCTTTTGGAGAGGGATTGATGGAGAAACTACCCGATAAAAAAGATGAAACACTTCTATTTGGAGTAATATCTTTTTTAAGATTAAACAAGATAAAAGTTTTACCTCAAAATCATCTTTTAGGGGATATGATGTTTAAAGAAACATGTTATACTGTCAATAAACCGAGTATAGAAGATGAAAAAACAATAAAAATTGGAATAGAAGCTGCAAAAGCTTTGAGTGAAGTTGATGCAGGACAAACTGTTGTCTGTAAAGATTCTGCGGTTGTTGCTTTAGAAGGAATAGAGGGAACGGATAAAACAATAGATAGAGCAGGAGAATATGCAGGAGCGGGATGTATAATAATAAAAATGTCAAGACCTCAACAAGATATGAGAGTGGATATTCCTGCAGTAGGAATTGAAACAATCAAAAGAGCCCTAAAAATAGGTGCTAAAGGTATAGTAGCAGAAGCTAATAAGATGTTGTTTTTAGATATGAAAGAGTGTATTGAATTAGCGAATAAAAATAATATCTTTATTATTGGAGTGAAAATATGAAAATATTTGTTTCAACAGGAGAGGTATCAGGAGATTTACACCTATCCTACTTAGTTAAAGAAGCTAAAGATTTAGATGAAAATGTACAATTTTATGGAGTTGCAGGAAAGCATTCTAGAGATGTGGGTGTTAATATAATTCAAGATATTGATGAACTTGCAATTATGGGCTTTACAGAAGCTATAAAGAAATACAGTTATTTAAAAAATAAAGCTTTAGAATATATAGCTTTTATAAAAAAAGAAGAGATAAAAAAAGTTATTATGGTAGATTATGGTGGATTTAATCTTAAATTTTTAGAGATGTTAAAAAAAGAGATTAAAGATATCGAAGTATTTTACTATATTCCACCAAAGCTTTGGATTTGGGGAGAGAAAAGAATTGAAAAATTAAAATTAGCCGATCATATAATGGTTATATTTCCATGGGAAGTGGAGTTTTATAAAAAGCATGGTGTAGAAGCGGTGTATTATGGAAATCCATTTACAGAGAGATATAAAAATATAGAAAGGGAAAATAAAAAGATTCTTTTATTACCTGGCAGTAGAAAGCAGGAGATAAAATCTTTAATACCTGATTTCTTAGAGATTGTAAAAAGAAATAAAAACGAAAGTTATCTTTTAAAGCTATCTTCAAAAGATCATTTGAAGTGGATAGATGAGGATTTAATGAAATATAGCAACTTAGAAGTTAGCTATACTCTAACTTTAAAAGAGGCGGTTAAAGAGAGTAAAATTGCCATAGCCGCATCAGGAACAGTGACTTTAGAATTAGCACTTTTAGGAATACCGACTATAGTTGTCTATAAAACTAATTTTATAAATTATTTTATAGCTAAATACATTTTAAGTGTTGGATTTGTATCATTACCAAATTTAACTTTAAATGAAGAGGTTTTTCCAGAATTACTTCAAAAAGATTGCAATGCCGATGAGATAGAGAAAACAATGAAAATAATTTTAAAAGATTTAACCTCTGTTCAGAATGATATAGAAAGAATAAGAGAGAAACTTTCAGGTACAGACATTACAAAAAGGTATGCTGAATTTTTATTGAAAGGAAAATAAAATGGAAAAAATTAATGCGATAGATTCGAAAATAATGGGGTTTTTTAAAAATAAATCTTTAAAAACTTTTTTAGAATACAGTTTAAAGTATAAGATAGCTATGCTAGGAGTAATAATACTATCTACAGTGACATCTTT